>JAHDDD010000182.1 GCA_020629535.1 Saprospiraceae bacterium | reverse complement strand
GACCTGGAGAGCTTTCATCGAAAAAATGCCCTATGCCGGCATTGATAGCTGGACGAAAGAAATCGCTACGGGAAGTAAAAAACTCAACATAAATGTCACTGAGTGCAACCAAATAATTAAGAATCTTAGTCTCAGAAAATACGAAGGTAAATTCAAAATCCAGATTATCTGGCAAGCAGAATTTCTAGGAAAGGAAGGAAATAGACTTCTTAAATTAATTGAAGAACCTACTCCGGACACGATCATTATGTTGATAGCAGATAAGCAAGATCTGATTTTGAATACCATCAGTTCTCGATGTCAAATCATCAAGGTCCCACCATTTGAAGATCAAGCTGTTCAGCAGTTTCTAAAGGAATGGGCACAAACATTGAAGAGTTCAGATGAAATCATCAGATTGTCTGCTGGAAATATTTCTCTAGCAATGGAATTATCTGGCGATGCAGATAAAAATTGGGATTCTTTACTATTGGAATTATTGCGCTCTGCATACACAGAGAAATTCACAGACATCTTTAATGTAGTGGATATCTTGACGGAATTTGGAAGAGATGAAGTGCAAGCTTTTTGCTTCTATTCCATTCACTTCCTCCGTGAATATGTCAGATACTTTTATACAGAATCATTAGAACATTGCAGGCTTTCAAATCAAGAACAACAAACCGCTCAGCGAATGGTCAAAACCATATCAGCAGATATGGCATATGAGATTTCTCAATTGATGGAAAAAAACATGATGCATTTGCAAAGAAATGCCAACGCTAAAATCATTTGGAGTGCTTCGTTGATGGAAATCAGTAATGTATTGAAAAAGAAAAAAATTGCGATGAAAATCGCTTAAACATAAAATTAAAGAAATGGGATGCAGAACATGTAGCGTGTCCAAATCAGGGACACCAAGAGGTTGCGAAAATAAAGGTCACTGCTCAAGCGGTAGTTGTAATAAAATGAACACCTTCGATTGGTTAACAACTCTTGAGTTAAATGACCCAACAGGTTTTCCAGTCGTAGAAGTGAGCTTCAAGAAAGGAAATAGAAAAGCATTTTTTCTAAATTCTGAAAGAACCAGAGCATCAACAGGTGATATGGTTATAGTCGAAGCTGCGAATGGCTACGATATTGGTAGAATTACCCTTTCGGGGGATTTGGTCCGCGCACAAATGAGAAAAAAGAAAGTGAATGAAGACCGAATTATTCACAATGTCATCAGAATAGCCAACGAAAGGGACTTGAGCAAATTGGCGGAAGCAAGAAAGAAGGAAAAACCGGCCATGATCAAAGCAAGACAACTTGCAAGAATGCTCGACCTTGATATGAAAATTGGAGATGTAGAATACCAAGGTGACCTCAGAAAAGCAACCTTCTTTTACATCGCTGATGGAAGAGTTGATTTTAGAGAATTGGTACGTGTATACGCTAAAGAATTTCGTGTTAAAATCGAAATGCGACAAATCGGATCACGTCAGGAATCTGGATTGATTGGAGGTGTAGGAGCTTGTGGGCGAGAACTATGTTGTTCGACTTGGCTTTCTGATTTTTCAACCGTGACAACAAGTGCCGCCAGATACCAAAACATCGCCATCAACCAAACAAAACTTTCTGGACAATGTGGAAGACTTAAATGTTGCCTCAATTATGAGCTTGACATGTATATGGAAGCATTGGCCGAATTTCCAAAAGATGTGGATCAACTGAAAACCAAAAAAGGAAATGCCTTCTTAATGAAAGTAGACATTTTTACTCAGTTGATGTACTATAGCATCCCATCAGATATTGGCAGGAATTTGGTTGTTGGATTGACCAAGGAACAAGTTGCTGATTATAAACAACAAATTGAATCTGGTAAAATTCCTGATACATTGAAAGGATATGAGGCAATATCATCTAGTGCAGACATTTCTGATCAAGATGATAAAGACTTTGAAGATGTGACAGGTCAAATTGAACTTCCAGAAGAGAAGAAACGCAGAGGAAAAAGAAGACGACCGAAATCAAGAGGTAGAAGAGATTCAAGAAAACCCGATTCAAGAAGATCTGGGTCAAAAAAATCAGACTCCAAAAGAAAGGATTCCAGTAAATCTGATTCTAATAGACCGGATGCTAAAAAGCAAGATTCAAAGAGAACAGATTCAAAAAGAACAGATTCAAAGAGAACAGATTCAAGAAAACCGAAAGATTCGAATAGAGAAAAACAGGATGGTAAAAAACCTTCTTCAAAATCAAGAAGACCTCCGAGAGGAGACAAAAGAAGTGATCAGAAGAAAGGACAAAACAGACCACCAAAAGATTTTAAAAATAAAGGTGACAAACCTGATAAACCTAAATCATAGGATTTATTCATTTGAAAATTAAACAATCACTATCTCATGCAATATGATGTCATAATCATCGGGTCAGGACCCGGTGGATACGTTTGTGCAATCAGATGCGCACAATTGGGAATGAAAACAGCCATCATTGAAAAGTACAATACCTTAGGTGGTACATGCTTAAATGTCGGATGCATTCCTTCAAAAGCATTGTTGGATTCTTCTGAACATTATCACAATCTGACCCATACTTTTGATGAACATGGTATCAAAGTGGGTTCTGCAAAAGTAGATATGCCTCAAATGATCAAAAGAAAAGATCAAGTGGTTTCACAAACCTGTGATGGTGTAAAATATTTGATGGACAAAAACAAAATCACTGTCTATCACGGTCATGGTAGCTTTGTGTCTCCAACAGAAGTTAGTATAGCCAAAGACGATGGTAAAACTGAAAAGATCACAGCACCAAAAATTGTGATTGCTACAGGATCGAAACCTGTGACTCCAGAAGCTTTTAAATATGACAAAAAGCGGGTTATCACTTCCACTGAAGCATTGAATATTGACAAAGTCCCTAAGAAAATGGTGATTGTGGGTGCAGGTGTTATCGGACTCGAATTGGGTTCTGTTTTTGCACGATTGGGAACATCTATTGAAGTGGTAGAATTTCAAAACAGAATCCTTGCTGGGATGGATAAAGACTGTGCGAAGGAACTACAAAAGACCTTGAAGAAATTGGGAATGAAGTTTCATCTGAGTCACATGGTTACAGATGTAAAAGCAACTTCAAAATCGGCCAAAGTAATCGTCCAAAAAAGGGATTCTGAAGAAACTTTCGAACTAGATGCAGATTATTGTCTCATCGCTATTGGAAGAAGACCTTATACATCAAAACTTGGACTGGACAAAGCCGGGATTGCTGTTGATGATAGAGGCCGAATCGCCATTGATCATCACATGCAAACCAACGTATCGGGCATATATGCTATTGGTGATGTCGTAAAAGGCGCCATGCTTGCCCACAAAGCAGAAGAAGAAGGAATTTTTGTGGCCGAACATCTTGCAGGTCAAATACCACATATTAATTACAACTTAATTCCTGGTGTCGTTTACACTTGGCCAGAGGTTGCTGCTGTAGGTAAAACCGAAGAACAACTAAAAGAAGAAGGTATCGCATACAAGGTAGGTAAGTTTCCATACAAAGCCCTAGGGAGAGCCAGAGCAAGTATGGATATTGCCGGTCTCGTAAAAGTTTTGGCTGATAAAACAACAGATGAAGTACTTGGAGTACACATGTGTGGAGCAAGAGCGGCAGATATGATTATGGAAGCAGTTGCACTCATGGAGTTTAGAGGAAGTGCAGAAGACATGGCAAGAATTTCTCATCCGCATCCAACATACACAGAGGCCACTAAAGAAGCTGCATTGGCAGCTACCGAAAACAGACCTTTGCATATTTAGTGGTGTTCACAGATACCAGATGACAGACATCAGATTAATTTATTAACTCAAGTTTCTGTACTTGTTTGAGTGATTCATTTTCATTTATTGTCTACCACACAAAAAACGTAACAAAATATCAAGGCTGTGGGAGAAAGATATAATCAGAGTTCGGCCAAACTTGTATTCATTTAATACAGAGAACAGAGTAAAAGATCATTCCAAATTTGCCAATGCATTTCTGGCTTTTTCGTAATCAGGATTAAATCTCAAGGCAGTTTCGTAATCTGCTTTTGCTGCTTCAATCTTTCCTAATGCTTCCTGACTCAAGCCACGATAAAAATAGCCTAATGGATTTTCAGGAACATTCTCGCAAAGTATATTAAAATGCTCATAAGCCAGTTCGGGAGAATCTTTTTCTAGATATAGAATGCCTGTATTCAATGGGGCATTCATGTTGTTACGATCAAGCATCATAATCTTTTTATAAATAGTCAATGCTTCTTCAATTCCATCATGATTTTGAAGATAAAATGCCTTTGCATGCAAAGCATTTACATCATTAGGATTGACAGTCAATGCACCATTGTAAAAATCGAGAGCTAACGGATCGTTTTTTACTTCATGCATTTCCCCCAACAACAACCACGCATCCATGATTTCAGGATCGTGTTCCACTGCAGCCTGTAAACTGCTGATGGCTTTGACCGAATCTTTCATTGCACGAAAATTCAAACCCATCATAAAGTAAGCTTCCCCATTCTGACCATCCCTCAAAAGAATGTTTCCGGCTGTTTGGATCGAAGGCTCGTATTGTTTCAAGATTAAATAAAACTCAGACAGCTTGAGTTGAGTATGAATATGATCAGGAAATAACTGGGTCGCTTTCTCCAATGTTTCAATAGCATTCTTGGATTGAAAATAATCCAGATAACTGTCCGCAAGTAAATGATGATACTCAATGATTGAGGAATCCAAACTGATCGCTTTGTTCAAATCATCAATGGCTTCCTGATAGCCTTCATTTTCATAATATACCTTCGCTCTATCATAATAAGCTGAATGATCATCCGGAGCCCCAGAGATTATTTCATCCAACTTTGCGATGGTAGGAATTTCGCTTTTCGCAGTTTGACCCGTTTTGTCCGAACCACATCCAACAAAAATGAAGGTGTAAATCAAAAGAGTTATTGAGATATTTTTAATCATATGCACAAATTACCTTGAATGACGGTTACTGCGTTGCCAAACAAGCTGATCATGTCGCCATTGAGTCGACAACGTAGTTTACCTTTTCGTTGTGAAAGTTGTTCTGCTTCTAATTCAATTTTTCCAAGTCGATTAGCCCAATATGGAGTAAGTAATGTATGCGCAGAACCCGTGACAGGATCTTCATCGATACCATAGGCAGGATAAAAACACCTGCTCACAAAATCTGTTTCATCTCCTTTAGCAGAAATGATCACTCCTCTTTTATTTAGTTTTTTGATGGCTTCAAGATCAGGTTCAGCTTCTTCCACCGCTTCCTGATCTTTGAGTATAATCAAGTAATCATCTTTGCCTTCAAAAATAGACTTCGCTTCAAGTCCAATATTATTGATGGCATCATCAAAAAACAAAACTTCGGGATTGTCAGAAGGAAGGTCCATCTTATATTGACCATCATCGATTTTCTGGACTACCAATGTTCCAGAAAGGGTTTCGAATTCCAACTGATCTTTTTCTACTTGAAGATGATGAAACAAAACATGTGCAGTGGCCAATGTTGCATGTCCACAAAGTCTGACTTCTTTTACTGGTGTAAACCAACGCAATTTGTATGCGCCATCATCTTCTACGAGGAAGGCAGTTTCTGAAAGATTGATTTCGGATGCAATATTTTGCATTGTATCTTCTTCAATCCATTCATTGAGTAAACAAACCGCTGCAGGGTTCCCACCAAAAGCCTTGTCGGCAAATGCATCGACCTGGTATATTTGATACATTTCTATCTTCTGAACAAATTTCCAAGAATTTTCATACCCATACCCGTCAATTCTTCTGTCACGTTTCCATCTCCATCTCGATCAAGCAACTTGGTCAGTAGATTATCGTCTTGCCTTGGCTGGTTAAAGCTTTCAGCTGAATTTTCAAGAAGATCAAAAAGTCCTCTCTCATCCATTTGTTCTTGCCTTCTGGCTTTTCCCAATGAGCCAAGTACTAGTGGAGCTAATTTTTCTAAAAGACCCATTGATTGACTTTGGTTTAGACCATTTTGTTGTGAAATAGCTTCAACTACTCCACCCAATTTATCACCTAAAACATGTGATAAAATTCCGGCTCCATTGGTCATTCTTGGATTTTGTCCAACCTGAGCTCCTTGAATAAATCCAAGAACATCATCCAGAATACTTCCATCATGATCGCGATCCAATGCTCCCATCAAAGATTCGATTCCTTTGCCTCTTCCAGCGTTTTTAGTCAATGCATTCAAAAGCACATTAATTGCACTCTGACTGGCATTTGAAATTTGATGGTTATCATTGACGTTTAAGTTTTGTCCGATTGCTCCAATCGTCTTTTCGTTCAACTGATTATTGAGTAATTGTAATAATAAATTTTCCATAGTTTAAAATTGGTAAAGTATTTGTATTCAATTAATTACAAATTAAGATTTTATTTAATATAAAAATTCGAAATGGGTGCTTTTTTCCTGATTTTATTGAATTTTGGCATTGTAATACCTCCGGCTACTGTGGAGAACGCACCGGCCATGCAATATATTGAAAAATACAGTGAATTAGCCATTCAAGAAATGCATCGTACTGGCATTCCGGCAAGTATTAAAATGGCTCAAGCCATGTTAGAATCAAATATGGGGAGAAGTACTCTGGCCATGAAGGCAAACAATCATTTTGGCATGAAATGCGGGAGTGCTTGGAATGGACAAAAATTCTATAGAGAAGATGATGATTATCAGAATGGGAAGTTGATCAAAAGTTGTTTCAGAAAATACAGTCAAGGAGAAAAATCTTTTGTGGCACACTCAGATTTTTTAAGCTCATCGACTCGTTACTCAGGCCTCTTTGATCTTAATCCGAAAGATTATTCTGCTTGGGCCTATGGATTAAAAGCAGCTGGTTATGCATCAGATAAAAGCTATCCCCAAAAGCTGATACAGCTGATCGAGAAGTATGAACTTTATAAATTAGATGAGGGATATAAATCTAAAAAACAAGATTATGCCTATGATGAAGAAGCATTGAAAGAGAAAGGTACCAACAAGAAAAAAGCATCAAGCCCAACAAAGGCGGACGGCAATTATGTTGTATCCTCATTGAATAAAAGCAAAGTAGTTTTGTCAAACGGTAAAGTGAGTATGCGGCAGATAGCTAAAGATCAAGAGATGAAACTTAAAGATCTGAAGGAATTGAATCAACACATCGGTGTATCAACATCTGCACCCATACCGGCAGGAGAAACCATATTCCTTGAACAGAAGAAATCAAAATATTCTGGTAAGGAAAGATTTCATATTGTAGAAGAAGGCGAAAGCATGTTTTCCATTTCAAATAAATATGGCATCCACACAGATATGCTTTATATCAAAAATAGAATGCCCAAAAATGCACAGCCAATGGTTGGAGAAAAAGTGCATTTAAAAGGACTGGTAAGATTAAAGGATATTCCAAAATATATTGAGTCGGATTCTGGCAAAGCAAAGAAAAAAAGATCACTTTTCTAAGACATTTATTTTTTAGCCTTTATCTTTCAGACAAAGAAATTACCATGAAAGCATCCAAAGTACTCTTGTTTTCATTTGCCTTTTGTCTACTTGGTCTTAACTCTATCAAAGCTCAGGGTTTCTACTTCGGACCAAAAGGTGGATTAACACTTGCATTCCAAAATTGGGATGGATATGATCGCAATGCACTTTTCACTTATCATGGAGATTTTCTCATTGAATCTTTGGATGAAGAAAAGAGAGGTGCTTTGTTTGCCAGTCTCGGATATCATGTTCGGGGTAGTGCCGTAAGATCTTTTTCTGGTGTCAATGGTTTCGTGGTTACCCGTGGATTCCGATTCAACAATTTATCATTGATGTTAGGTGCTAAGCGAAAAATGAATTTCAATGAAAGTTTTTACAGCTATTTTCATTTGGGCGTAAGGGTGGAATATACACTAAGCACAAATTTTGGAAATCTCGAAGAAAGTAATCCTGTCTTGTTTGCCTTCTATCCAATCCCCGAATTGGTTAACAAAATAAATTATGGCATCAGCGGTGGAGCTGGTATGGAATTTCCCATCAGCGAATTTGTGATTCCTTTTATAGAATTTACGGTGAGTCCCGATCTGTCATTTCAATACAATCAGGAATCCATTGCATTAAATACCAATCCCGCTCCTGGCATACCTTCGAACATACCTGCTCGCCAAATCAGAAATGTTTCTTTAGAACTTAGTGTCGGTTTTAAGTTTTTGAGGAAGGTTGTTTATGTTGATTAATAATTAATCTTCATTTTTTGTCT
>JAHDDD010000181.1:379-8283 GCA_020629535.1 Saprospiraceae bacterium | reverse complement strand
ACCCGTATATATTCTTCAAAAACCAAGGTATCAGAAGATATCTCGTTTGAAACAATCAAACTCACATCATAACTTCCGCTTTGATCGTATACGACGATAGGAACTTGGTCTGCTGAGACGGGTGGTTCACCTCCTTCGAATATCCAAAAGTATTCATTGGCATTTTCAGAAGATAAATTTTCGAATTCAATTTCTTCTCCAACACAAACCTCTGTTTTATTGGCCATAAATGCAGCACTCGCTGCTTGATCCAATAGAATCGTTTGTGTTCTTGTATCTGATCCACATGCATTGGTTGTGGTCAATGTTACTTCGTATTCACCATTCTCTTCATAATGATGGATTGGGCTTCGCTGACTGGCAGTATTGCCATCACCAAAATCCCAAACGAATGATTCTCCAATTGATTGCTGCGTTTCAAAATTAACCTGAAGGACATTTGCAGTATAATCAAAGGTTGCAGAAGGTTGATCGATCACATTCACAAAATTAAAATGAATGATAGAATCAGCTCCTGCTGGATTTGAAACTACAAATTTCAGGTTATATGAACCGCCCTCGGCAAGATCGAAATTGGGTTGCTCATCAGTAGAAATGTATGTATCCGGTCCTGAGAGCTCCCAATAATAATCTAAAACGTTGTCGCTTGAAGTGTGTAATATAGTAAATGGTACTTCTGCGCACTGATCATTAACGATAGGAACCACACCTGCTGTAGGTGGCGTATACAACTGTACCGTTTCAAAGTATGTGTCTGTACCACAATCATTAGAAACGGTTAGTCTCACCTCATACTCACCTTGAAAACTATAGGTGTGCAATGGATTGGCTTGGGTCGTAGTTGTGCCATCTCCAAAATCCCAGAAATAATCTTGTTCGAAAGAAGCTTCTTCTTTGAAAGCATAACTCTGACCTATCTGAGTATAACTAAAGTTAGAAACCGGATCTTGATTTAGTTCCACCAACTCATCGAATTCTTCCGTGACCGAACCAAATGCATTGGTTGCCGTAAGACTTACATCATACAGTCCCGGTTGCTGATATGTGACGGTAGGATTGGCCAATGTTGACGTTGAAGGCGTTCCTCCGGGGAAAGACCAGGTTCGACTTGTATTGTTGTTGCTTATGTCAGAATAATTTACGGTAAATGGCTGGCATCCGGTAATGTTCAACACTTCAACTTGTGGATCAGGCAATGCATCGACTGCAATGGTTGTGAAAAAACTTTCTGAGCCACAAGCGTTGCTAGCGATTAAAGTAACAAAATAATTACCATCTGATCCGTAGTTATGTTGAGGACTATCATCTGAAGAAATATTGCCATCGCCAAAATCCCATAATACCGAATCGTAGTTTGAAGATTCATTATTAAAGAAAATGGTTGTACCACTTTGAGCAATGGTAAAACTTGGAATTGGCAAATCTAACACTTCAATGAAATTTTCTTCCACTATCGACCCAGAACCACTTGCATTTGAAGCAGACATTGACACATCAAACAATCCCGGTTGGTTGTATGTGATAGATGGTGATGGTAGATTTGATTCTGTTATATGACCTCCTTCAAAAAACCAATCAAAGGAAGTCGGACTATTACTTGAAGTATTAAAATATTGAACAAATAATGGTGGACAACCCGAACTTGTAGAAGTCGTAAAACTCGCGACCGGTGCTGTCTGTATTTGGACCGTAAAAGAAGTCGATGTCGGACCACAATCATTGGCTGCAGAGACCGTTACATTGTAATTTCCATGGGTCGTGTATGTATGTGTCGGATTCTGCTCAGTTGAGCTATCACCATCACCAAATGTCCAGAACCATGAGGTTGCTGAATTACTGATCGCATTAAAAGATACATCGAAACCGTTGGTCAATATTTGATATGAAAAATCCAAACTTGGTAAATCTATGATCTCAATCAGATCTTCTCTTATGATTACATCATTTGATTCTGAGTTTGAAACAGTCAAAGTAACCGAATACGTACCCGGATTAAGATATTGTATCAACGGATTTTGCAGAGTGGATGTGGCAGGAATTCCTGCTTCAAAGTTCCAAAGATAATTGGTGATATTTCCTTCTGATTCATCTGTAAAAGCGACCACACCTTGCTGGCATGAATCAATCACTGAATGAGAAAAGTCAGCAACTATAGCTCCACCATCGACGGGTTCGCATACATCCAAACAGGCAGCGTTATTAACCCGCAATCTAATCAGGTTTCCAGGAGCTGTTCCGAAACCATTGTTGAAATTGATCCCGATGGGTGTTAATTGGCAATAACTCATGATCGTTCCACCATTGGTTGGTGTTGGACCTGAGCCACAATTTCCTTCAGGCGGGGCACAATCATCGAGTGGTCCACTCGGCCATGAACAAGCATGGGTATGTGGAGATCCTAAGCAATGACCAATTTCATGAGCGAGTACATTTACTGTCCACGAGTATTGTGGCAGCTGATTGAAATTATTTGAAATGTTGCTGTATCCATATGCGGATCCAGAACACAATACATCAATGTATGCAACCCCTCCTATGTTGTTGGGATTATTTGAAACCAGGTGAGCAACATCACCATTGTAGTTTGGTACATTATCTTGAAATTGTGAAAGAGCCAGACCGGCATCAGTGTCATCATATGGATCGGTACTAGTCCAAACCTGAACTTCGCCGATATTTACGATCAATTCTTCATTCTGGAAAAGACCGTGCACTGGCACCCAAACTTCTGACAAATAATCCATGACAGCAGGTACCGTACCATGATGCTGGAACATATGAAAGTCTGCTTCCAAATAAACATCGACGCATCGATCCATCATACTTTTGGAAAGATCCTCTTCATTGAAGTTCAGAATTTCAGCAGGGTCAATAGAATGACAATTAAAAGTCTGAGGATCTATGACATCGGCATCATTGTAGATCAGATATTGATCATGTCCATGTTCGGACTTGCTGATATTGATGTTTCCATCTTGTTGTTTTGAAATGATGGCATTGATTTTACCATTGACCAAACTTAAAGTGGCAAATGTCTTATCAGTGCTTTGATAAAACAGACCGGGCGAATAATCGTATTCACGTCCTTTCTTGTCAAATAGTTTAAAATCAGGCGAAAAAATTTCAACCTTTTCAAGCTTCAATTTAATGTCATTTCCAACATGATCCGGAAGAAAAATTTCCAGATTGTCAGGTTTTTCTTTCTTCAATCTAGCGACAAAATCGGATTGAAGTTGTGCGGTCACACTCTTTTTGAGTAAGTGATCGGTGTTATTAATCTTTTCTACAACAAACGGTCTTTCTACTTGGTTTTGGCTATTCAAATTGAAAGAACTCAGCAGCAGTAATAATAACAACTGGCTTTTGAGATTCATAATCTGCGTTTTACAAATTATAATTAATTCTAATATTAAATTCGCAACCTTATCCCTTAATTTGGAAACCTGAGATAGATTGAATTTTGGTTATGCTCCGAATCATTTTCCGAAGCTCATTTAGGGGGGATCAGTGAATAACTCGTGCAAAAATTCGACCAATTTTGCCCATATTATTCATTCTTAAATATGATTAGTAACCATAATCGGAATTGACTATCATTGTACTTGCTTTTATAAACGTTAAACATTCATTATTGTCCCACTTGAGGACAACAAAAATGCTTTTTAATACTTTTGTTAACAAATGAATTCATGATGGCGAAAAAGTACTTATCAATTTTTCTTGTATCCATTTTCCTTCTTTCATTTGCAAATGAAGCAGATGCTCAAAGAAGAGGAAAGAAGAAAAAAAGACGACCTTCAGAAACAGAACAAACGACCAGCTCAAGCGAAAGTTTTTTCAGCAATGAGAAAATAGCATATGAAGTCCTCGGGACGCTAAATTTCTCTGCCTTGGCTGGATATCAGGCTTTGGTGTTAGGGCTCAAGCCGGGCGCTTCTTACAAAATTCTTCCATGGCTGCATGCCGGAGGTAATATTAAATATCAATTTTACTTTGCGAATGTTCCCCAAGCTCCTGATATCCAGTATCATGATTTTGGTGTGGGCACATTTGCACGTGCTGTGATTGCCAATCAATTTTATGCTCAATTTGAATATGACTTCAACTTTTTCGAAGCTCAATTTGTGGAAAGAGAGTTTCTGCCCGGAGCATATATTGGAGGAGGATATTCAAATGGATTTGGACGTTGGGGATATGGTGCTCAATTGTTATTTGAATTAAATGAAGAACTGAGAGACTACGATAATTTCCCATTGGAAATTTGGGTAGGATTTCACTACAATTTTAATTCTTTTTGATCTTGATACCTGCGTCGACAAATTTTTCAACAATACAGTTGGCGCTGTAATCTACGGGCAATTTTTTTGGGTTGGAAATATGGATTTCCTCTCCTGTGCTTAATTGACGAGAAAGCGCCACTAATTCTTTTTCCAAGGTTTCATTATTTAAAAAGAATAATGGACTTGTCAATTGATATGTGCCATTGTTTTTAATGAACAATGCTCTCTTCCATGGTAATTCATTTCCTACAAATTTCAACCATTGAGGAACCCGATAAAATAACGAGATTATAATTCCTATCAATAGACCGTACTGTACTTTCCAAAATAATGTGGTCAGGAAGGTGATCATCAATATTAGGAATTCCCATTTTGAAAAATGAAAAATGCGGAGTACTTGCTTAAAATCCACCAGTCGAATCACAGATATCATCACGATGGAAGCCAATATAGTAATAGGCAAGTGGTAGAATAAAGGAGCAAGAAAGAGCAAGACCAAGGCAATGACACTGGCTGCGTAAACAGAGGACATGCCAGACTTAGCTCCTGCTTCGTAATTGACAGCACTCCTGGTCAACGATGCAGCTGCTGGGTATCCTTGAAACATTGATACGGTAAGATTGGCCAATCCCAGACCCAATAATTCTCTATTCGGTTTGATCTCATAAGTTCCATCATCAAGAGCCAATGTTTTCGCGATCGCAAAATCCTGTACGTAAATGAGGAGTGATAAGACCAACGCATACGGCAATAAAGTTACAATCACTCCATTGTCAATATTTGGAAATAGAAATGAAGGTAAACCGCCAGGTATATCGCCCACAACTCGCAAACCATCCAATTCCCATCCTATCAAATAGCTACATAAAATCCCAAGGACCACAACGACCAAAGCATAAGGCAACGTTCTCTTGGTTCGCTTGACAAAAAACATAAACAAGAAAGAAACAGCACCGATCATCAGACTCAATGTGTTGTATGATGAAGATGCATTGAATATGTAGGCAATTCTCTCAAAGATCGTCAAATTACCGGGCACTGAAATGCCCAATAAGCTACCCAATTGAGAAATAAAAATCAGAACCCCAATGGCAGCCACAAAGCCCACAATAACCGTACGTGAAATAAATTTTGTAAGTACTCCCAATCGCAATATCCATCCTAAAATCAAAATGACACCAACCATGAAGGACAGACAGAATGCAGCATTGATGTAATCTGAAGAAAAGGGTTCAGCAACATTGCTTAAAGCATTGAATACCAATAAAGAGATTAAGGCCGTACTGCCTGTTGTGACATGTCTACTTGAACCAAAAAATGCATAAACAATCATCGGCAGAAGACAGGTATACAAACCATAAATGGGAGGAAGTCCGGCGAGCAAACTGTAAGCCATGGCCTGTGGTACAACCATAACGGCCATCGTCATCCCTGCTGCCAGGTCATGTCGAAAGGTATTTCCAATATGCTCAAATCGGATGGTGCTCATCGGGGTGCAAAAATAGTGTAATTAAGACCTTCACATAAGAAGTTCAGGATTAATTAAAATACTCAGGTTCTATTTCAAACTCAATTGAACTACCGAAACTTGAGTTAAGTAATCGTCAGTTTAACCGAGCATTAGATTTATAGCAATCCTTCTAGGACTTTCCACACATTCTGTGCCACGATCTTCTGCCCTTCTACATTTGGATGGATCCCATCTTGCAGATTTAACTCTGGATTCCCAGCTACCCCATCCAATAAAAATGGAATCAACTTGGCATTGTATGCTTTCGCAAGATCTGGAAACATTTTGTTGAATTCTCTTGTGTATTCATCTCCTAAATTTGGTGGAGCCATCATCCCTGCAATGACGAGTTTAGCATCTGGATATTTCTTTTCCACACTTTTTAGAATGGATTCAAGATTTGATTTAGCACTTTTCAATTCCAATCCCCTCAAGGCGTCATTGGCGCCAAGTTCAAGGACAAAAACATCTATGGGTTGTCTGAGCACCCAATCGATCCGATTTTTGCCTCCTGATGAAGTCTCGCCACTCAGGCCGGCATTGACAACATTGTAAGCAAGACCAGCCTCATTGATCTTATTTTGGATTAGTGATGGAAAAGATTCTTCTTCGTTAAGCTGATATCCGGCAGTTAGGCTGTCACCGAAAAATAAGATCGTCTTTTTAGACTCCTTTTTTTGTTCATCTGTCGAAGAATTTGAAGATTCTGTGACCGTAGATTCAACTTGTTGAGGTGATGTTTGTTTACTTTCGCAGGAGCATATAACTATCATTGCAAAAAACGAAACGAACCACTTCTTCATAATCAATAATTTTAAACAAACATACGAGCATTAAAGAGAATATATTTTGACAAATCAAGAAAATTCAAACATAATCTTAAAGGTCAACGGAGTCAGTAAGACGTATGAAAGCAATAACAGGGCATTGACTGTATTGAAAGACATACATTTTGAAGTCCGTCAAGGAGAAACCATGTCTATTGTTGGACCTTCAGGGAGTGGCAAAACCACCCTTTTGGGTCTTTGTGCAGGATTGGATAAGACTTCGACTGGAAATATTGAATTATTTGGGCAAGAATTGAAAGAGCTGACGGAAGACGAAAGAGCTTCATTAAGAAATAAACATGTTGGCTTCATTTTTCAGAACTTCCAACTCATTCCTACGCTTACTGCTTTAGAAAATGTGTCTATTCCCTTAGAACTTCGAGGAGCGAGCAATGTGATGCAGCAATCAAAAGAATTGCTAGACCGGGTTGGTTTAGGTGACCGAATGAATCATTACCCTACCCAGCTTTCAGGAGGAGAACAACAAAGGGTCTCCCTTGCAAGAGCATTTAGCAATGCCCCTCAGTTGCTTTTCGCAGATGAGCCTACCGGCAACCTCGATGGGAATACGGGAGAAAAAATCGAAAAACTTCTGTTTGATCTCAACAAAGAAAAAGGCACCACATTGATCATCGTGACCCACGACAGTGAACTAGCCAATAAGACAGACAGAATCTTAAAATTAAAATCCGGAGCATTGGTTTCGGATTCACGAAATGTTGCCTTAGAGGTTTAACGTATGAATCTGAAATTTTTACTCTCAACTTCTTGGAAAGACGCACGCACCCAATGGGGTAAACTCATTCTGTTTGTTTCTAGTATAATTTTAGGGATTGCAGCTTTGGTGGCCATCAATTCATTTAATGATAATATCATTCAAGATATAGATCGCCAATCTGCCAGCTTGCTGGGTGCAGACCTTGTTATTAGCGGTAATAAACAGATCACACAAGAGCTGACTAAAGTTATAGATTCACTCCCTGGAGAAAAGGCAAAGGAATTTGAATTGTTCTCCATGGCATTTATTCCTAAGAATGAAAATTCTCAGTTTGTATGGATCAAGGCTTTGGATGGTAATTTCCCGTTTTACGGGGAATTAAAAACCGAGCCGCAAGATGCTGCTGGAAGTTTCCAATCAAATGGCTCAGTACTGGCGGACAAAGGTTTTCTACAACAATACAATTTGGAAGCCGGCGATAGCTTGAAGATAGGTAATACTACATTCCCGATTGAAGGTGCATTGATTAATTCATTTGGTGGTTCCGGACTGGCGTCAGGATTTGCGCC
>JAHDDD010000181.1:0-363 GCA_020629535.1 Saprospiraceae bacterium | reverse complement strand
GAAAGGTTGAGTACCACAGGATTGATGCAAGAAGGAAGTATGGTGGACTACAATTATTACCACAAACTTCCAACTGACTTCGCTGTTGATGAATGGAAGAAAAAAAGAAGAAAGCAATTCACGGAAGAAAGTATGCGTTTGACAACCATCAATGATCAACGCGAAAATCTAAATGAAGCTTTCGACTCGCTCAATGCATTTCTGAACCTCGTAGCCTTAGTATCTTTGCTGCTTGGTTGCATTGGAGTGGCGAGTTCTGTTTTTATTTATGTCAAGAACAAGATCAAGTCCATAGCTGTACTCAGATGTTTGGGCATGAAAGGCAATCATGCATTTTTAATTTATTTTTTCCAGATCCTGATT
>JAHDDD010000180.1 GCA_020629535.1 Saprospiraceae bacterium | reverse complement strand
AGTGTTTTGACTACAAGGGCACTACAAGAATGAAATTGTGGGCTGTTTTGGTAAAACAGATGTCATTGACAGTGAGAATGAGGGGATGTGGGGATGAGTGAATGGGGGGGATGAGGGGATGAGCGAGATGAGAGGATGTGGGAATTATGAGGGACATTGGTGCAGTAGTTACCAGAATTTGAGGCCCATGACTGTAGACAAGTACACAAAAAGGATGATACCAATGACTATTAAGTAAATTTTAATGTCTGAATAGCTTGTATCCTCTTGCAATTCATGCTCTTCGTGGTAGTTTCTTAGAACTATATTACCTATTTCCGTGCTTTGTTCAGGTATATATAGATCATATGATAGCTGTAACATGGGTAATGTGGTGTGGAGGGAAGAAGATCTGATGAAAGCTTCAATGCCTCTTTCCTCAAGCATTGCTTTTAATATTCTAGCTTCTACCTCATTATTGAACTTTTGTAGCAGGATATCGTCCATTTCTTCAGTTTTGCTTCTAAAAAATACGGATTTAATAGAACAAACAGATTTTTTTCAAAAAAAATTCAATTTTAATGCATTGATAGTCAATGTGTTATAAGATGAACAGATTTTTTTTTGACTTTTTTTACAAAAAAGTGTGACCCCTTGATGTTTCGCCGTCTTAACTATACTGTTATTAGCTAATAACAAAAAACATAGCCCTAAGCCCAATATATCCTATAATTATAAATGAGAATCAAAAAAGGAGCTTTGAGAAGGCTCCTTTTTTAATGCCCCTACCCGAAGTATTTCCGATAATCCTTCTTTTAGATCTTATTGACTTTAAATACTTGTGTTTTCGAGGCTCTTTTGATTGAAATGGTGTACATGCCCGAAGGGAATCCACCTAAATCGAGCTTTTCCTGGATTTTATTTTGTGTAAAGGATTGAATTCGTTGGCCCGAGGCATTGAATATCTCTATTCTTTGACCATTGATTGAATCTGAATCAATATATATAATACCATTGGTGATGGTGGGATAGACTCTTATATCTGAGAAATCGGGATTTCCAACATTGGTCAGCACTTCGATTATTTCCGCTGCTACTCGATTACCAGAACGAATGGCACCATCCATATAGCCATTCCATTTGGTACTGGTTTCTGTACCCGCCCAGTGGATGTTTCCTACGGGTTCTCTCAATGCAGGTCCATATTGTTCTAACACACCAGGTGGAAGTGGACTGACACATCCGTTATGGAATGCCATCAGTTCCCAATTAACTTCTACATAGTCGATATTTGAATAAGCTCCAAGTCCGAAAAGTCCGACCAATTCGGCGATAGCTTTTTCCTCTCTTTCTTCTTTGGTCCCTGCAAAAAAACTTGACTCTACAAAGGACATTAATATTCCTGAACTTCCATCAGCGGGAGAATTGTCAGAGATAAACACCAACTCTTCTCCAAAGGCAGTTCCATTGTAACCATCGTCTCGCCAAAATGGGCGATCATAAACAACGCTAATCTTTGCAGATGAAGCTGTCACCCACTTCTCTTGCAAATTGATCCGTTTTTCTGGAAGGCCCGATATAAAATGAATAAAGTTTGATCTTCGGGGGCTAAAGCATAACACCACTTTCCGAGCACATACGTCACCGGTACTTGTTTGAAGAGTAACCATTTCTCCTTCATCGTTGACCGTTTCTAGAGCTGATTCAAAACGAATTTCTGCATTGATTCTGTTGGCGAGTTCAAGACTAATTCTTTGCGCACCACCGTCAATGCGTTCTTCTTGTGCTTGTGACTCTAATGCTTGAAAACTTCCTGCAGAGGCCACGTAGAAAAGAAAGTATAGAAATGAAATTTCATCCGGAGGTGCTCCTAGAAATGCCGCTACATTTATATAAAGAGCCAAATAAGATTCGCCACCCAAAAAATTCCCATCAAAAACCCAATCTCTCAAAGTTATATCATCCCATGCTTCTGCCATTGGGTGAGACCAAGGAGCATCTATTGGAAAGTCAATTACTAAATCATTGATCGTCTGGAGAATTGCCTGATATGCTGCCTCACCATTTTCGCTGAGTTCAGAATCTCCTCTTGGTTCGCCTTCTGTAAAACTCGGAAATGATGAAATCCCAAGCTCTTCCATCAATTCATAAATAGCATCCTGGCCAGGACCAATCCATTGCCCTCCGCCTTCTGCAACATAGCCACCTTCTACAGGAATATTTAAAGTACGACCTCCTACTCTATCAAGTCCTTCGAGAATCACGATATTGCTAAATCCCATTTGCTCTAGTCTATAAGCTGTTGTCAATCCTGCAAGACCGGCTCCTACAATTGCCACATCATATACATTCAATGCGTTGGTTGTGCTCCTTAGTTTTGAAATGGGCAATAAAGTAGCTCCAGCAATAACTGATGATAGTTTGATGAACTTCCTACGAGATTTTTTCATTTTAAGTTTTTAGATTTCGTGATTCATGGACAATATCGGGAGTCTGGAAATATGCATGAATTTCACTGATCAAATTATTTTCGAAGGTATACCATTCAGTAACCTCCATCTCAAAATCACTCTGCATAGCCCGATACCGGCAGCAAGCTACTTTCTCTTCTAATATAAGATTATGAATTATAAATCTGTGACCTAAAAACTTTTCTTTATTCGCATTGACCAATTGCAGATACTCTTTTTTACCTCTTATAATAGCGTGGGGACTATGATGCACAAAGTCTTCAGTTATAGGTAAATCATCAAGATGCCCCTTTTCCCAGCATTCAAACCAATGCTCGATTATCTGTTTCAAAGCTAGTATTTGTAAATGTAATCAATGATTTTTTCTACCCTAGATCTCATGGCAGAACCTTTGACCGTGTATCCGTTGATAATTACACTGAATGTTTTCCAGTTGTTTGATGCATCTTGCATGATGCCTGTGTAGCTCGTCACACGATTCATTGAGCCACTTTTCATCCATACTTTTCCTCTTGCTTTAGAGCTTCTCAAGAGACCTCTGACTGTGCCTTGGGCACCAGCTTTTGGCAGATAAGAACAGGTGGTTTCCGTTCCATTATCATTGCAATATTTTTGAAGAAATTCGGCCAGCAATTGACTACTCACATTGTTCCTTGCTGAAAGTCCTGAACCATCTTCCATATTCAATGAACCATGATCAATTTTATATTTTCTCAATAGACCTCGGATCGCGGCAATTCCATTCTGTCCAGATGCTTGTCCTCTCTTTTTTAAACCTGTTGATTTTAAAATCGATTCGCAATAAAGATTATTGCTTTCAAAATTTGCTTTCCTTGCGATCTCTTCCAAAAAGGGAGATTCTACTTTGACGATATCTTTTCTTTGATTCGCTTTCCTATCTGCATGAATTAAGGTTTCATAACCCTCCGTTTGAATACCCAATTGATTCAATTCTTCTGACAACAAAAAAGCTGCAAACAAAGGTGGATCTGGAATCGAGCCTTTTATTGTAAAATTTGTTTTCCCTTGTGGAATGGTTCCAACAATACGCTTATAATAATTATATGGACCTCCAAATATATAGGCCTGATCGCCCGTATGCGACGAATCGACAACAACTTCATTCGAAAATTCTAATTCAGGGATGTAGGGATAGTGGTATACCAATTTTGGTCTCTTTCCTACGACTCCCCTTTTATTGAAAATGATAGAATATTGATTTTCATTAATGTTCACGCCCCAAGCTCCTGTCGCGTAATAATTCCCAAGATCGTTCCATTGCCATGATGGGGAGATCGGAAAACTACTGAAAATAGATTCATCAGCAATGATCATTCCTTCCACACAGGTGATGCCTTTTTTGACAATAGACTGAGCCATTCTTTCCATCAATTTTTCGAAAGCCATTTCCTGCTTGAAGCGAGCAGAGCCAAAAGTCGGGTCTCCTCCTCCTTCGATATAAATGTTGCCTTTCAAAGTACCATCCTCAGAGAGGACGCCATCATATCTGATCTTGGTTTCAAATTGGAAGTCTTCACCGAGTAGTTCAATTCCACTTAAAGTGGTCAATATCTTGAGTGATGAAGCCGGAATCACAGACATATCGGGATTTACACCTGCTAAAAGGTCTCCGGATTCAATATCGATAACTGAAATACTGATCGATGCATGATCAAAATCTTTTGACTCTAAATACTTGTCAATCTTCGTTTGAAGTACATTCTCCTCTTGCGCATACATGCAAAGAGTGAATAATACAAAGCAAATGGACAAATATTTATTTCTTGATTTCATAGCCGATATGGAAAAGCGCGTCACCCTGATTAACGACGGAAGCATTGTTATGACCAATGATGTAACCTTCTTTCTTTGAATTCACAGTGACTGATTTCGTACCAAATGGATCGTAAATCATGCCAATGGGTTCACCTACTTTCACATAGGTCCCTGAAGATTGAGACCAAATGAACATACCCGAATAAGGTGAACGGAGCCAGCTTGTTTTGTGAATTTCAATAGATTTATAATCAGGTTTGTTTGGAGTTTTATCTGTCATTCCTAGGTGGTGTAGTACGCGTTGAACACCTTGCAGACCCACATTGATAGAATAACCATCGAGCCGTATGGATTCTCCCCCTTCAAAGACTATACTCGGTATACCCATGTCTTTACATGCCTTTCGAAATGAATTTGCAATGACCGTATTTTCGATAAGGAATGGTGCATTAAAAACCCTGGCTAAGGTCGCGGAATCTGTGTAGTTCTTTGTAAATCTTACTTGAGGATAATTATATCTCGATGCGCCCCCTGTATGAAAGTCAACAGCATAGTCAACGTAAGGAAGAATCTTTTTTGTCAATGTGCGTGCTACCCTGCTTGCCAAAGAACCTGATGTACTTCCGGGAAAACTTCGGTTCACATCTTTTCCATCAGGAACCTCTCTACTAAAGTTAATGAAACCGTATACGTTCAATAGGGGGATTGCAATAACGGTTCCGGCGTTGATGTTCTCGAAGTGCTTTTCAGTAATGGCTCTTCTGACGATTTCCACACCATTTATTTCATCTCCATGAATGCCACCAAGTAGGAGTAAGGTTGGGCCTTCTTGATTTCCTCTGAAGATATGGGCTGTAATATTAATCCGCGTATCCGAGGGCAACCGCCCAACATTGATTGAGATTATTTTGGACTCGCCAGGAAGTATCTCTTCTTTTTCAATGATCAATTTTTCAGCACCACTCATAAATTTATTTCCTTGTATCTCTTTCTATCATATCAATAATTTTCCCAGCAATATCATTTCTAGTGGTGGTCTCAATTCCTTCTAGGCCTGGGGAAGCATTGACTTCTAAGATCATTGGACCTTTTTTTGACTGAAGCATATCCACACCGGCAATTTTCAATCCTAAAATGTCAGCAGCTTTGAGCGCTACAGATTTTTCCTCATCTGTCAATTTGATCACTGTTGCGCTGGCTCCTCTATGCATATTTGACCTAAACTCTCCTTCTTTCGCTTGACGTTTCATCACGCCTTCGATATTTCCATCTACAACAAATACACGTACGTCAGCTCCGCCCGCCTCTTCAATAAATTCCTGCACAAATACCTTGCTCTTTGATTTTGAAAATGCTTCCATAATTGAAGCTGCTTGCTTTCTGTCATGGGCAAGAACTACACCCAAACCGTGAGTACCGTTGACCAATTTGATAACGGCTCTTTCATCATCAAGATTGCTCAATAGATCTTCAAAAAACAGTGAGTTATTTGATATCAATGAACGGGGCACCATTAATCCGGCAGAAGCCAAAATTTGTAAACATTCGATTTTATTTCTTGCAGCATTCAATGCATGAGGAGAGAGTGTGCTGTATACTCCTGCGGCCATAAATTGACGAATCATAGCTGAACCATAACTTGTGTAGCCTGCTCCAATTCTTGGAATTACTGCATCGATGTTTTCGAGCTGATAACCATTGTATAAAATCTTGGGAGAATCGGAGTCCAGGACAATGTCACAATTGACATAATCTATAACCCGTACATAATGATGTTTTCGCCTGGCCGCTTGTACGAGACTTTGTGTGCTGTACAAAGCCGGATTGCGAGAAAGAACTGCAATGTTCATTTTGCCTAATTCTAGCGTGAAAATACAATTTATAGACGAGAGATTTAACCTAAAAGGCACATTGGACGGGTGTTTTCGTCCTAGAATTTATGGTTTGGGCCTGTCGTTGGTAGAATTTCAATTCATCTACTTCTAAATTTTCAAGAAATATGAACAATTTGTCATTTGTGATATTAGTCAATAGTATCATTTCAACTATTTTCACACTCCGCTATTACCTAAAAAACTATCAATTTAAAATATGAGAGAAATGAAGCAAATTTTCCTATCACTTGGTCTGATTTTAATGAGCACCTTCGCTATTGGTCAATGGACCCAATTGAACAACGTTCCATTTGTTGACCATCATTCCAACGGTTTTGGCATTGATGGAAAGGCATACATTATCAAAGGTTCACCAGACAGCAACAATGGTCTCGAACAAAATGAACTTTGGGAATATGAGCCACAGTCTGATTCATGGAACAGATTGGGTTTTGCTCCAGGCCCAGGTAGAGGATTCTCTATCGGAGATGATATGGATGGAAAATATTACTTCGGATTTGGAAGTGGCCGTTTTGATTTATGGGAATTCGATCCAGCCACAAATGAATTTACAGAACTACCAGAATGTCCTTGTGAAGGCCGGGCACACCCTGCATTCGTAGCACACAATGGTAAAATTTTTATGGGATCTGGTTCTGGGAATACCACTGATTTGAAAGATTGGTGGATCTATGATTTTGCCACAGAGACATGGGATCGTAAAGAAGATATTCCAGGTGAAAGAAGACATCATCCTTATCAGTTTGGAATTGATGATGCCATTTATGTGGGTGGTGGTCATTACGAAAATTGGTTGAAGTGGGATATAACGGAAGAGCGGTGGTCACTTATTGATGACTTCCCGCAAGGTCGTGTTGCAGGTACCCAATTCAGTTACGATGGGCGAGGATTTGTTTTGGCAGGTGATGATGCAGAACACGAAGATTTGACGGAAAATCATTTTCTCATGTACGATCCGCAAACCAATGTTTGGAGTCCTCTACCTTTTGAACATTCGATGGGAAGATGGGCACCTTCATCATTTATTCTTGACAATTACCTTTATTATTTTGGAGGTCTTCGTGGAGGACAAAATGAATCTGCCATGTTCAGATTTGATTTCAATGGAATCAATTGTATTGGACCTTATAATCTGAGTACAGAAAACATAACTGATAATTCGGCAACTCTTTTTTGGGAAAGTGAAGATGATGCAGTGACCGATGTTTTGGAATGGAGAGAAGTAGGAGTTTCAAATTGGATTAGAATTGACAATCCGGCACAGGGTATTATATTAGACGATTTAACTTCGTGCACCGAATACGAGTTTAGAACCAACAACAATTGTGGTGATGATGGGAATTTCTTTTCAACTCCATTTTCATTTCGTACCAAGGGATGTGGAGCCTGTCTTGATTTAGATTATTGTGATAGCAGTCAATCGTTCTTTTCATTCAATACGTACATCAACCGTGTCCAATTTGATGATTACGAAAATCCAAGTGAAAACAATGGTGGATATGCAGAATTTGCTACCATTGATGAAATAAAATTACCTATTGGGGGATTTTCCGGTCTGTATATCGAGCAAGGCTTTGTAGGTTTTGCCAATGCTTTTAATTGTCAGCTATTCATTGACTCCAATTTTGATGGTGTATTTTCTGAAGATGAAAAATTGGTAGAAGTCAATGAGACGACTGAAAGTATTCTTCTATTATTGGAAATACCGGAGGATCTTCAACCTGGAAATACAAGACTCAGAATTGTAATGAGCGCCGATCCTATCGACGGTCCATGTGATGAAAATGAATTTGCTGACGGTGAAGTGGAAGATTATTGTATTGAATTGGTGGGAATGGATACAAGCATTGATGATGCTGAGGCTATCACTTTTGAAATAAGTCCAAATCCATTCAATGATCAGGTTAACATTCAATCGGTCATTCCTTTTGCGGGCAATATGCTATTGACCAATCTTCAAGGGCAAATCATATACAATCAAACCGTCAATGGTCGAAGCCATAGATTGGATTTCTCTGATACAGAATTGCAAGATGGCATATATCTTCTTCAAATGTATTCGGAGCAAGGTCAGCTTATGCATGTTGAAAAACTGGTAAAGAATTAGAGAAAGACATATATCTTTTATCAATGGGTTTTGATCTCTTTGAAGCTTTTTATATCGATAAGTAAAAGGGCGCCATCTTTTTAAACCTTAAGGCATGAAGGGTAAAAATAAATCGGTTGTGATCTGAAATAGCTACTAAAATCAGC
>JAHDDD010000179.1:5239-8383 GCA_020629535.1 Saprospiraceae bacterium | reverse complement strand
GCATTGATTGATATGTTGAAAGCAACAGAGAATCATCTAAAGAAAAATGGAAGACTTGTTGTCATCAGTTATCATTCGATCGAAGATCGGATAGTAAAAAACATGATGAAGACAGGAAATGTAGAAGGAAAGATCATAAGTGATGAATACGGCAACATCGAAAGGCCATATAAAATATTGACCAAACAGATCGTTGTCGCATCGGAAGAAGAATTGCTCAAAAACAGTAGAGCCAAGAGCGCAAAATTAAGAGCAGCTTCAAAATTGTAGAAGAGCATGAGAACAGAATTAACAAATGTGATCTTTAGAAACCTCGGGTTTATTGTCTTTCTTACTTTGCTAGGCGTGTTGTATATTTTTAATCAGCACAAAGCAGAAAAGAAAATGAGAGAAATCGAGGTGTTGAAACGAGAAGTGAGTGATGCAAAGCATCAGTATCATAAAATAAAAAACGAGATAATGTATCACAGTACAGAATCTCAATTGGCTAAGGACTTAAAAAAAGAAAACTTGAAGTCGAATGACGATCCTCCCGTAGTGATCAAAAAGACTTCAGAAAGGAGTTAGTGATGGATAGAAAGAATGAGCTACTGGTTAGAGTATACTTTGTGTTATTCTTATTCATTCTTTTTGCGCTAATTATCCTTGCAAGGGTGGTAAAGATTACTCTTGTTGAAGGGGAAAAATGGAGATCAAAAGGTGAAGTGTACGTAAAGTACATGGAGAAAGAAGTTGACAGAGGCGACATATACGACGCCAACGGTAACTTGCTTGCTACTTCATTGCCCTTCTTTGACATACGAATGGATCTGCTGGTACCTACCAACAGTACGTTTAACAAAAATATTGATTCTTTGGCATTATGCCTGGCTCAATTATGGCCCGAAAAAAAGTCTGCTTCTCAATGGAAATCAGAACTAAGTTTGGGTCGGATGGCCGGAAAGAACAATAACAAAAAAGGAATGTCTTACTTTCCAATTGCAAACGATGTGAGTCTGGATGAGTTAGAAAAAATCAAATCCTTCCCTTTATTTAAAGAAGGTCGATATAGAGGAGGTTTGATTGTCGAGCGCAAGAGCAAAAGGGAAAAACCATTCAGAGAAATCGCGTCACGAACTATAGGAACAGATCGCGAAACTGCCGACAAGATCGGCATCGAAGGTTCTTTCGATAAATTTCTCAGAGGGAAAACTGACAAACAATTGGTAAGACGCATACCCGGAGGTTATTGGGTTCCGGTTTCTAATCCTGGAGAACTTGACGCTAAAAAAGGCGACGATATTGTGACTACCCTTGACATGCACTTTCAGGATATAGTGCACACCGAATTGTTGAACGGATTGATGAGGGAACAAGCAACAGCCGGTACCGCAATACTTATGGAAGTAGAAACGGGGGCCATCAAAGCCATATCAAATTTGAAACGAAACTCAAACGGAAATTACACAGAGGACTATAACTACGCAATTGGCAGGATGACGGAACCCGGATCTACGCTAAAGCTTGCAAGTATGATGGCCATGTTGGAAGACTCATGCATCGCACTAAACGATATGGTAAAAGTGTATGGAGGAAAGAAGAAGTTTTATGGTGAGATGATGTATGATTCCGAACCACATGGAAAAGAATCAATGACTGTTGCTGACGTATTTAAAAAGTCATCCAATGTTGGAATAGGAATATTGGCAGATCGATGCTACAATCAAAATGTAGAAGGAAGACAGAAGTTTGTGCAACATCTTAGAAATTTTGGATTGGACAAAAAAGTGGAAATTGAGATTCAAGGTGAACAATCACCGTTGATCAAAGATCCGATACAAAACAAAAGTAGCTTTTGGAAAACTTCCGTACCGTGGATGGCTCATGGTTATGAAATGCACTTATCACCACTGCAAATTCTGGCATTTTACAATGCTGTTGCAAATGATGGTAAAAGAATGAAGCCATTTCTGGTACAAAAAGTCTTAAGAGATGGTAAGACTTTGCATCACTTTCATCCGAAAGAGATGGACGGAAGTATAGCAAGCAAAACTACAATCAACAAAGCCCAAGAGCTGCTTAAAGGAGTTGTGCAAAACGGTACCGGTAGCAATCTGAAAACCCATGAATTCAGCTTTGCTGGAAAAACCGGAACCACTAGAGTGAATTACCATATGAAAGATCGACGCAAAGAATACAATGCATCTTTCGCAGGTTACTTCCCAGCAGAAAATCCTAAGTATTCATTGATTGTAGTGATCTATGATCCGAAAGTAGCGTACTATGGAGGTCGGGTAGCAGGAGTACCATTTAGGAATATTGCTGAGAAATGCCACAGCTTTTTCTACGAAAAAGATTACCCTGAACACCGTGAAGAATCTGAAATTTTAGAAGACTTCATGGTGACCAAAGAGCAAAGTGGATACGCTGGAGATTATGATGATTTGATGGCATACATGGATGTGGAATATGAAAAGAATACGAAAGGTAGATGGGTGGATTTAAGGCCATTTGAAAATGATGTCATCCTCGAAAAGAAACAAATCCTGAAAAGTCAGGTGCCCGATGTTCGGGGAATGGGTTTGAGAGATGCCACATATGTGCTTGAAAGCTTAGGTTTGAAAGTTCGTGTCGAAGGAATTGGGAAAATTTCTCAGCAATCGATCAAACCTGGAACAGAGAACAACGGACAAGAAATAGAATTGTATCTAAACTAAGATATAGGCTTTATCAAAAGTGAAAAGCTAAAGATTGAAAACAATTGGTGAAATATTAACTGGACTGCCAAACAAAATAATAGCAGGAAGCGAAAACCAGGAATTCAATGAAATCAAAATTGATTCTCGGCAAGTAGTAGAAGGAGATTGTTTTGTGGCAATCAAAGGACATACAGCTGACGGACATGTGTATATTCCGAAGGCCATTGAGCAAGGAGCGACGATTATCATCGCAGAAGATTTGCCCAATCAGCTTGATGAAAATATCTGTTGGATAAAGATGTCTGATACCAGAAAGGCTTTAGGAAATTTGTCGGCCAACTATTATGGTCATCCGACTAAATCGATGAAAGTCTGGGGGGTAACAGGAACCAACGGTAAGTCGACATGTGCTGTATTGCTTCACAAGTTGTATCGGAGATTAGGATTAAATGCAGGTTTGATTTCT
>JAHDDD010000179.1:0-5229 GCA_020629535.1 Saprospiraceae bacterium | reverse complement strand
TCTACCATTGATATAAGAATCAATGATGAAGTATTACCATCAAATCTTACAACTCCAGATGCACTGAGTTTGCAGATGATTTTTGCAAAAATGCTTGAAGCAGGTTGTGAATATGTCTTTATGGAAGTGAGTTCACACGCCATTGATCAACGCAGAATTGAAGGCATTGAATATGATGTGGCTGCTTTTACGAATATTTCACATGATCATTTGGATTATCATGGTGACATGAAAGAATATATCCGGGTGAAGAAATTGTTCTTTGACAATTTAGAAAAATCTGCCGTTGCCATCACAAATGTGGATGATAAGAATGGACTTGTAATGGTTCAAAATACCAAAGCTGACATTCGAAAATATTCCATGTTTAAAATAGTTGATTACAAAGGAAAGATTTTAGATCAGAGTTTTGAAGGCTTGCACATGAAGATCAATGATCAGGAAGCATACTTTAGAATCTCCGGAGCATACAATGCTTATAATCTTTTAACCGTAATCGCCAGTGCCACAGCATTAGGACAAAGTCTTGATCAAGTACTTCCAGCATTAACCGCGATTGATTCTGCTGAAGGTCGAATGGAATTGGTCAGGGTGGAAGGTGTGAATATTCATGCATATGTAGATTATGCACATACACCCGATGCGTTGGAAAATGTACTAAAGACACTAGCCGCCATGAAGAAGGGTGATCAAAAAATCATCACAGTTGTAGGCGCAGGAGGTGACAGAGACAAGAAGAAAAGACCGGTCATGGCAAAGCTAGCCGCTTTACTAAGTGACCAAGTGATACTTACTTCTGACAATCCAAGGACTGAAGACCCAAACGATATTCTTCAAGATATGGTCCAAGGAGTCCAGAAAGAATTTGAATCAAAGGTCTTGACGATCGTCGACAGAAAACAGGCAATCAAAACTGCAACTATGATTGCCAATGATGGAGACGTCATCTTGGTAGCCGGCAAAGGACACGAAAAATATCAAGAAATCAATGGAGTAAAGACTCCATTCGATGATAAAAAAATACTAATAGAAATATTCCAAAATCGATAAGAATAGGTTCTATTATCATTCTCAGGTTGGTTTTAACAGTTGCAGTAGGGTTATAATTTCGGATAAAGATCGGAAATTCCTACTGCTTCTGTTCTTTTACATTTTATTACATGCTTTATTACCTTTTCGAATTACTGGAGCAGAAGTATCATAGCTCGGGTGCGGGGTTGTTTCAATTCCTCTCCTTTAGGGCTGGCCTCGCCATTATCCTTTCTCTCGGTTTTGTGCTCCTCCTGGGTAATCCAATTATCAACAGATTAAGAAGAAAATTGATTGGCGAAACAGTTCGCGATCTTGGACTTGATGGTCAAAAAGTAAAACAAGGAACGCCTACCATGGGTGGTCTGATCATCGTCGGTGGTATTCTTTTCCCAACATTGTTACTTGCAAAACTTGATAACGTATACATCATACTGTTAATCGTTGCCACCTTATGGATGGCCTTCGTAGGTTTTGCCGATGACTATATCAAAGTATTCAAAAAGAACAAAGACGGGCTCAAAGGAAAATTCAAGATCATTGGCCAAATGATTCTTGGTCTAGTGGTCGGCCTTGTTATGATATTTAATCAGGATGTTGTAGTAAGAGTTACAGAAGACACGGCAAAAAAACAAGGTTATAATATAGTTGATCAAATTGTGATCGAATCGAACAACGTGATCGGTGTAGTTGAAAAGAAGAAATTTGTCTATGTTGACAATCTACTGACCAATGTCCCTTTCATCAAAGGGAACGAATTAAACTACGAAGCATTCGTCGGTGGAAGTAAAAAAATGTCTGGTTTCATCTTTGTACCGTTCGTGATATTTATTATCATCGCTGTAAGCAATGGTGCGAACCTTACTGACGGTTTGGATGGTCTGTTGGCTGGGGTAGCAGCGATTGTTGGCGCTACTTTAGGTGTTTTCGCATACGTGTCCGGTAATGCTATCACAGCAGATTATCTAGATATTTTATTTATTCCAAACACGGGTGAAGTATTTGTTTTTTCCGCTGCATTTTTGGGAGCATGCATTGGCTTTCTATGGTTCAACGCATATCCGGCCAAAGTTTTTATGGGAGACACTGGAAGTTTGATGATAGGATCTATTATCGCGGTCCTTGCATTGATTTTAAGAAAAGAATTGCTCATTCCTATTTTTTGTGGAATTTTTCTGATGGAAACATTGTCAGTCATGATGCAGGTGAGCTATTTCAAATACACCAAACGAAAATATGGAGAGGGTAGACGGATCTTCCTGATGTCACCTTTACATCATCATTACCAAAAGAAAGGGTTGCACGAAGTGACAATCGTTACACGTTTTTGGATTGTGGCTATTTTTCTGGCCATCATTGCCATCATAACTTTGAAGATTAGATAGAGATGATCAAGAAGCTTGGAATATTAGGAGCGCAGGAGAGTGGAGTAGGTGCAGCACTTCTTGCCAAGAAATACGATTGGAGAGTATTTGTAAGTGACTTTTCTCAGATCAAAGATCAATTTAGGAAAGAACTCATCGAAGCTGATATACCATTTGAAGAAGGAGCGCATACGATCGAAAAGTTAGAAGATTGTGATCTTGTTGTAAAAAGTCCAGGTATTCCAGAAAGTGCAGGAATCATTCAAAAATTGCGAGAGAGGAAAGTCCCGATCATTTCTGAAATTGACTTTGGATCAAGGTATTTTAAAGGTAAGGTTATTGCTATAACAGGCAGCAATGGTAAAACTACAACCACTTCGTTGATTCATCATATTTTAAAAACTGCAGACTATAATGTGATGTTGGCAGGAAATATTGGTGATAGTTTCTGCCGAAAGTTGTGTGATCAACAATCTGATTTCGCAGTCCTCGAAATTAGCAGTTTTCAGTTGGATGATATTTCTAATTTTAAAGCTGATGTTGCTGTGTTGACCAATATCACTCCTGACCATTTGGATAGGTACGATTATGATTTTGATAAGTATGCATTGACTAAATTTAGAATCGCCAATCTTCATGAAAGCAAAGATCATTTGATCATTTGTAAAGATGACCAAAAGTCGACAGAGCTATTAGATCGCCTGCTTCCAAAATCAATGGTCCATCAAATTGGAGCTGAAGATTTCATAAATTATCTTTCTGATTCCGATGGATTGGAGTATCAACTACAGTTGCAAGGTAAGCACAATAAATACAATGCCTCTATGGCTGTATGCGCTGCAAAGTTGGTTGGCGTTGATGAAGATAACATAAGATTGGGGCTTGCAAGTTTTGTAGCCATTGAACACAGACTCGAACCGGTGGCAACCATTGGTGGAGTGGACTACATTAATGACAGTAAAGCTACAAATGTAGATTCAGTATATTTTGCCTTAGAAGGCATTGATTCTAAATTGATCTGGATCGTAGGTGGAGTAGACAAAGGAAATGATTATTCGCAGCTGAAAGATTTGGTCAAACAGAAAGTAAAGGCCATCATCATATTGTCATCTCATCCTGAAAATATTCAAACAGCATTTGGAGATTTAGACATCCCCATTCTCCATACGGAGAGTATAATATATGCAGTCGAAAAGGCAAATGAAATGAGTGAGCATGGTGATGTTGTGTTACTATCACCGGCTTGTGCAAGTTTTGATTTGTTTAAAAACTATGAAGACCGCGGACATCAATTTAAAGATCAGGTTCAAAAATTAAATGTAAATGACACAGGTAAAGCAGTTTCTCACCAATCTTAAAGGTGACCGGATGATTTGGGTGATTGTGGCATTTCTTACGATTGCCTCAATTTTGGCAGTCTACAGTTCAGTAGGCAGTATGGCTTATAAACAAAGAGACGGTAATACCGAGTATTATCTTTTCATGCACATACTTTATTTAATGATAGGGTTTGTAATGATGGTTTTGTGTTCCAGAATGCACTACTCAAGATTTGCGAAGATGGCTCCGATCTTGTTTTTATTGTCAATACCGCTTTTGGCGTATACGTTGGGTTTTGGGAACCAAGTCAATGAAGCCAGAAGATGGATTACCATTCCTTGGATTGACAAAACTTTTCAAACTTCTGATTTTGCAAAACTTGCCTTGATCATTTTTATCGCAAGAGCATTGGCAAGGAGGCAAGAAAATATCAAAGATTTCAAATATGGCTTTTGGCCCATCATATTACCTGTGGGTATTGTTTGCATGCTGATTGCGCCTGCTGATTTAAGCACAGCAGCATTGCTTTTTGCAACCTGTATTCTTATGATGATCATTGGTCGTGTGTCTATTAAATATATTCTGGCCATGATATTGGTTGGAGTCTGTTTGCTTTCCTTACTTTTCCTTATCGGGAATATTTTTCCTGAGCTGGTCAGAGTGGAAACATGGATGAGTAGATTGAATGAATTTTTCTATAACACAGATGGTGGATATCAAATTCAACAATCAAAAATAGCTATCGCTGAAGGTGGAATATTCGGTAAACTTCCGGGTAATTCAATGCAAAGAAATTATCTGCCGTATCCCTATGCTGATTTCATTTATGCGATCATATGCGAAGAATACGGTCTGGTGGGTGCGTTCGCCATTGTAGGTTTATATTTGTGGTTGCTTTTCAGATGCATTTCAATTGTGACGAGATGTCCTAAAACTTTTGGCGCCATACTCGCCATGGGTCTGGCATTGAACATTGTGATCCAAGCATTCATGAACATTGCAGTTTCTGTGCACCTAGTTCCTGTGACCGGATTGACCTTGCCCATAATAAGTATGGGAGGTACTTCGTTGATATTTACATGCATTTCTCTTGGCATCATTTTATCTGTCTCCAGATATGTGGATGATAGTCAGAAGCAAGAACAATTGGCGCTACAATCATAATCTATGAAAGTTATCATCAGTGGTGGTGGTACCGGAGGTCATGTGTATCCGGCCATTGCCATAGCGCAGACACTCAAAGAGTTGGTTCCAAATGTAGAGATCTTGTTCGTTGGAGCTGAAGGGAAATTAGAAATGGAGAAAGTTCCTAAAGCTGGATTTAGAATTGAAGGCTTGAAAATTCTAGGATTTCAAAGAAAGTTATCTCTAAGAAACATTAAGAACATTTTCAATCTCATCGGAAGTATTTTTAAAGCCATCAGTATTGTTGGTAAATTAAAGGAGGATGTCGTGTTTGGAGTGGGAGGATATTCCTCTGGACGGACCTTATATGTCGCAAAAAGGTATATCTACT
>JAHDDD010000178.1:3405-8403 GCA_020629535.1 Saprospiraceae bacterium | reverse complement strand
ATATACTTCGTTGTCTGCTATCTGGGAAACTCCTAATCTCAAATTTTGATGCCACGCTTCTCTTCCTCTTCCCAACAAATACTCTGGCAATTGAAATTCTGATACTCCTCTCCAACATACTTGATTGGAGCTTCTCAACCTTGATTCAGGAAACATTTGATCTCGAACAGCAGAATCAATACCATCAGCGGCCAACAATATGTTACAGTCATCTGTTGAATTGTCAAACCTCAGTTGTATGCGTTCTCCATCAACACTATAACTTTCAAACTTCTGCCCCAATTTAATAGTCGAATATTTCTTCGCTTCATTGTATAAAATGGTCTGAAGACGGGCTCTGTGAATTGCGATCGTTTTGTTGCCTTCTTCATCGTGAAGAATATTCTCCTTCATCTTTTTGAATGGCACAAACTGAGCATCAGTTATTTCGACCCTACCCAATTCTTTTCCCTGCTTTACAAATTCTTCTTTTATGCCCAACCATTTCATTACCTTGATGGCATTGGGTTGCAACCAAATTCCGGCACCTACTTCATTGAGTTGCGAAGCTTGTTCATACACCATTGGATTAAAACCATATTTTTGCATAATCAAGGCAGTCGTCAATCCTGTTATACCTCCTCCAATGATGGAAATTTTTATCATAGCTTCATTTATGATCACTAAGTATTTAGTACACTCATCAAATTCTTATTGCGCAATAAAACTTTTCGAGCTCAACATTTAGAATTATTTAATTGACAAAGCACAAGCTCACCATCTCACCCACTAGCTCATTAACTTACTAGCTCATTAGCTCACTACTAACGCATACAGCACAGGCTTACTAGGCACGGCGTCTAACTCAATAGAAGGTATTTGCATATTCAGCATATACAATCCATCCGTTACTGAGTCCGGAACATAGATTAATTCCGTGATGGTACAATGCTGACGAGATTCATCCTTCTTCTTTGTTCCTTCCACATTCCAAAAGACATGGTGTGCGAGCAACTTCCCTTCATCTACTTCCCTATCCACCGAAGGAAGATCAAGTAATAAATGTTCTACTCCGCTTTCTACCAAAAATTTCATCACCTCAACATCCAAATATGGTGGATTGGTACCAGAATAATCTTTTGTGAGTTTTTCTTCGCTGTTTGGCAATGTTCTTACAATCAAAGCTTTGGGAAGATCGCCTTGTATCTTATCCTTTAATTCCTCAAGTTGTACGATGTGATCTCCATTTGAAAGCTCAGATAATTTTACACTGATCAATTGCGCCACGAAATGGTATTCTTTCAACTCATCATTTACACTCTCTTGCACCTTCGTGATATGTCCGAGGCATTCTGTATGTGTACCATTGCCATGTGGATTTAATTGCAGATCATAAAAATTGACTGGTGCACCTTCATTGACGGACCCAATGAAAAAACCAGACTCATATGGTTTTGCCAAATATTCGGTAGCATAGAAACAGCGTACACGACCAACCGGTATGGAAATATCTAAAGGCTTGCTCAAATCACAGGAGTACTCCACCCCTTGGTATTCTAACTTGATGATCATGAGCCAGATAATTTCATAAGTTCTTTCAGATAATCTTCCAACGGAATTTGATCGAAATCATCACGTGAACACATTTTTAGCAACAATTGATCTTGGGCTCTGCCCTGAATCATTGCTTGCTCATAGGGCAATGCTGGCTTGAATGTCACCAATGAATATTTAGAATAATAATCGGGAAATTTTTGCTCCAATTGCATTTCGATTTTTCTCTTGCGGATGAAATTCTGATCATCCACATGATCGCGCATTTCATAAAAATTATCAATGGCAAGATCAGCAATGGCATCAGTATTCGCTTTCCGAGAATCCTGAAAGGCTTCAAAAAGTGTTGTCCAATCCGTTCCATGTTTGTCCAGCAATTCATCAAAAATTCGGACATCTTCCAGAGAAGAATTCATACCTTGACCATAGAACGGTACGATAGCATGCGAAGCATCTCCCATGATCAATGCTTTTCCAAAGGCCTGCCAAGGATAACACTTTATCGTGCCAAGATTCCCGACCGGATTTTCAGCATATTCATTTATATAATGAGGAATATAGGGAAGTAAACTTGGATAGTATTTTTCAAAACAAGCCCGCAGGTTTTTTTCGTCATTTAGATTATTAAATCCAACCTCTCCTTCGTATGGATGAAACATGGTCAATGTAAAACTGCCATCGAGATTTGGCAATGCAATAATCATAAAGTGACCTCTCGGCCATATGTGCAATGCCTCCTTATGTATTTTCCACGAAGCATTCTCTCCCGGTAAAATACTTAGCTCTTTATAACCATGCCTCAGAAAATCTTGGGAATAATTAAAAAGAAGTTGTGGTGTCTTTGACATCATACTTCTTCTCACCGCAGAACCTACTCCATCTGTTCCTATGACTACTGACCCTTTATCCGTATGCGTTTGACCATTTTTCAGAAAATTTATTTCTGCCGTTTGCAAGTTTACATCAACAACCTTTGACTCAAAAGAAACAGTAACGTTGTCAAACTTATCAGCCTCTTCCAACAAGAAAATATTCAAACCTGGCCTTGAAACAGAATTGATATAATCATCCGCCCTTCCACTATAGGGCGACAAAAACGCATCCGATCCTAAAGGATGAATCATTCTACCTTTCATTGGAATGCATTCATCCAACACCGTTTCTTTCAATCCTGCAATTCCCAAAGCTTTTAAACCACGAGCCGATAAAGCTAAATTGATTGACCGACCTGAATCGAGTAACTTGTCGCGCATATCCGCTCGCTTCTCATACAACACAACTTCAAATCCTCGTTGCGCCATTCTGACGGCTAGCAAGGTCCCACATAATCCCGCACCAACAATGATGATTTTTTCCTTCATGTAATGTATCTAGATTGTAATTACAGATTATTCTTCTGCAACCACAGGACTTGGCTTCTGCATGACAGTGCCACACTTATCGCAAGTCTTTAATTCTTCGTCTGAATAAAATTTATCGAAGATGACCGGAAGATCTGTTTCAATGTTGTCCAGCTTAAATGCTTCTTCATACAATTCAGTACTGCAATTTTCACAGAACCAAGCCAGACCATCATCCATTCCTTCTGTTCGTTTTTGTTCGATGACCAGTCCGATTGTATTCGGTCCTCTTTGTGGAGAATGAGGAATATTTGGTGGCAAATAGAATACATCTCCTTCACAGATGTGAATGTCTTTTTGTTCACCATCTACGATGACCTTCAAAACAATATCACCTTCCACCTGGTAGAAAAATTCAGGTGTCTGATTGAGATGATAATCCTTTCTCGAATTCGGTCCACCGACAACCATGACAATATAATCTTCATTGTAAATGGCCTTGTTACCCACTGGTGGTTTCAACAAGTGACGGTTTTCGTCAATCCATTTCTTAAAATTAAATACAGGTGGTAAGCTTGACATATTTCTTTGTTTGAATTTCTTTATGAAGTAACGTTAAAATGGAAGTTGAGTTGTTGAATAATATCATTTGGCAATTTAGGAAGATCCGACCTTGGAATCAAGAGTGTAGAAATACTATGGAAATCACCATAAATTTGATGACGGTCAGCCGTCTGTGACAAATATTTATGTCCAGAAGACCCACCTGTTCCTATTTTATTTCCGATCATTCTTTGCACCATTTGTGCATGTCGATGCCGCCAATTTGTAAACTGGTTGTCTACATCAATCAGACATGTCATAAATTGAAATGGCAAATGCAATATTGGCTCATCACGATATAGATTTATAAAGAGAGCAGCAATGGTGGCCTCATATGAAAGCCTTTTCTGCCCTTCTTTGACCAATTTATTGTGAGCTGTTTTTTTAAGAATTGATTTAAAATAAGTGTCTGTTCCTCCGACCATTTCAGTACGCATTTTCTTTTCCTTCTTGGTCAGGTATTTTGATTCTCTAATGGCCGCTCGTTCTTTCTTAAGCATTGACTTTACGGCAGCTTTGTAAATCTTTAAAAAATCAAAACCTTTGAGTTTCAAAAAAGGTGTACGCTCCAACCATGCATTTGTTGCTTGGAGCAAAGTTCCTCGTTTATAGATGGTTTCCAATTGTTGCTTTTGCTCATCAGGAAAAACAGAACTGTATTTATGACCATGATAAGTCATACGCTGATCTTCCGGAAGACCCAACAATGCTTCCACTGCTCTGAACTGGAAGCTTTGAAATCCAGACGCCGGAAAGAGGAAGTTTCTGAAATCAAGAAAATCCAAAGGGGTCATCGTCTCCATCACTCCGATCTGTTCGACCATTAATTTTAGAATAGACTCTACCCTTCTCAATCTTCCGACTGCAATACTCAAACTACTTTCCACTACTTCTTCATCATCAAAAAACTCAATGACGGATTCTAATTCATGGATTATCTGTTTAAACCACAATTCATACACCTGATGAACAATGATAAAGAGCATCTCTTCATGCGCTGGTTGCTCAAGTTCTGCACTGCGCAATTGCTGAGCGTTCAGAATTTCATTGAGCTTCAGATAATTTTGATAATGAATGGTAGCATATTTGCCTTTATCACGGGTCATATTTTAGCATCTTCTTAGGTCTCGAATATAAGTAATATACGCTTGTTTGTGCTCGATGCGCTTTAAAAATATTTAATGAGAGACTTTTAATTTGATTGAACCCTGGCTCTGGAAAGTAGTTGAACTATTTTTTACCATTGAGACATTAAGCCAACAAATTCAATAAAGGAAAATTCTGTTGAAAAGTAAATATTTTAATGAGTATTTTTTTTCAATGTCACAAACAAAATCTCTGAGTGAGTGAAACGAACGGTCCCGCTTCCCGCAGCGAGCAGCGCGAGCGATCTCTCCGTGAGCGCAGCGAACGATCTCTTCAGTCCAACCTTAATGAACCTTAGTGCCCAAATATTTTAATGAGTAATTTTTTTCAATGTCACAAACAAAATCTCTGAGTGAGTGAAACGAACGGTCCCGCT
>JAHDDD010000178.1:0-3305 GCA_020629535.1 Saprospiraceae bacterium | reverse complement strand
TCCCGCAGCGAGCAGCGCGAGCGATCTCTCAGTGAGCGCAGCGAACGATCTCTTCAAGAATGCCCACCATCAAACTTCTCAATACCTTCCCTCCAATATTCAGGAAGAGGCACCTTCTTCAACTGACCATAATCATAAGGTATGACATCATGATGAGAAATAGACGCAAGCCTATTTTTACTTTTTGAAAAGACCACACATTGCAAAACAAATCGATCATCTTTCAATTCATGTGTTCTCGTTCCTATGAGAATAGAATCTGGGTAACGTATTGGGAATATGTATTTACAATCCTGCCATCCGAGTATCGGACCAATACCCTCGGTAGAAAATTCAGTATTGATACCAATTTTTGTAAAATAATCTATTCTTGCTGTTTCTGACCATTTCAAATACACCAAGTTATTTACATGCTGAGCTGCATCCATTTCACCCCAGTGAACAGGAAACTCCATCACATGTGTGAAATCCGAAAGTTCAATTTTCTTTTTCTCCAAGCTTAGACTATTTCATAAATTCTTTCTCAATGTATTGACAGACAGCAACAATTTCTGCATCTGTCAGTAAGCCTTTAAATGGTGTCATCAATCCTTTTCCATGATATACCTGGGCCACACTTTCTTCGAGAGAAATTTTTGATTTGGTTAAATCTGTCGCTCCATTGACCATCATTTTTCCATTGAAACCATGGCAGGTAGCACATAACATTTTAAATTTCTTCTTTGCATCGACAGCTTCAACATCTTTTGATGCTACAGCCGCAATTATTTCTTTTGCTTTCTCGATGTGTTCAGGTGGAGTGGGAATTACCTTTTTCTCATCTTTCTTTTCTTCTTTAGGCTCCTCCACTTCTTTTTTCTTGGTCTCTACATCAGATGAAGTTGCTTCACTTTTTGATGTCTCAGTTTGGGATTTTTTCTTTTCTACTTTTTTGGGCTTATTTGGATCCCCACCGCAAGACATTAGTAAAAATGAAAGAAAGAAAACAATCGTGTACTTTAGTGTTGATTTCATGGTCTTTGTTTACATATTGAAACGAATGTCGTCATCATGATCAAGCTGATATCAGCATGGTCAATGCTTAACTTTGGCGAATATAATCAATCTAAATATGAAAATATTAATAACTGGAGCAACTGGAATGGTGGGTGGATTGGTGCTGAATCATTGCCTCGAAGATGCAAGGGTATCGAAGGTCGTTTCAATCGGCAGAAGAAAAGTCGAAATTCAACACGCAAAACTTGAACAAGTTGTACACGAAGATTTCATGAATCTTGATCCTATCGATGCCCAGTTTATCAATGCAGATGCAGCCATATTTTGTCTTGGCGCATATACCGGTGCCGTCCCTGATGATGTTTTTAAACAAATCACATTTGACTATGTGAAGCATTTTGCTGACGAACTTCATGAACATAACCCTCATGCTACATTCTGTTTATTGAGTGGAAGTGGAGCTGACCAAAAAGAAAAGTCAAAGGTATCGTTTGCCAAATACAAAGGCATGGCAGAAAATTATGTCTTGTCAAAAAATTTCCCAAAGGTGTATTTGTTCAGACCTGGGTACATCTTTCCAGTACAAAAACGCAAGGAACCAAATTTCATGTACACCATCAGCCGCAGCTTATACCCATTGATTAGAATCATGGGACGAAATGCAAGTATCAAGTCAACCGAATTGGCATATGCGATGTTCAAAGCAACTTTGGATGGAACTGATAAAGTCGTTTTAGAAAATAAAGACATCCGGTATTTTTTCAATTAGGCAATTTTAGGCAATGACAAATCCACAGCTAAACCCTCACCCATACTTCCGAATATTTGCTGGCCGCAAAATAAAAAAGCCAATACAAGTAGCCACCGCCATAATCCAAAAGACTGTTCCGAAATTTGATGGTGTACTATTGTAAATCCATGCTGAAAAGACTGCTCCGAATCCAATGCTTATTTCAAGTGCAATGTAAATGGTGGCCAATGCTTTTCCTCTGTTTTCATCTTTGCAACGGTCAATGGTCCAGGCAAATACAGCCGGTGATGCGGTTCCCATTGCAAAACCGATACACCCGCAGGCAATCAAAAACATCGTGGCGCTGTTAACCAAAGCGAGAAAAATCAATGAAAAGACAATCATAGCAATAGAAATCCTCAACACATTGACTCGCCCAAATTTATCTGACATTCTTCCTGCAACCAATCTTGACAAAACAGAACAAGCCGTAAAGCTTGTCATAAATATTCCTTTATTAGACATATTAAAATGAACGGATTGGTCGGGTCCGATGGTAATCAATGCACCCAAACTCATATAGAAGAGCAAGGCCAATGAAGATGGCAACAAAGCAGATCGGTCAATCAATTCGTTCTTCTTCAATGCCAATAATTTTGGAGAAAATGTTTGCTTGTTTTCCAAAGTCTCCTTCATCGTAATCAGCATCAACACGGAAAACAATGCCGCCGCGGAAGAAACATAAAACATAGTATTTAGCGAAAACGTAGATGCCAAATAACTGCCGATTGGTGGCGCAATCGAAGCTCCCGTATTCATGCTCACACCTAAGATACCCATCGCTTCACCTCTCCTTTCAAAAGGCACAATGTCTGCGACATACGCAGTGGTCGCTGTAGGTTTGAAACCTGTCGAAAATCCGTGAAACAATCGCAACAAAAGAAAGCCAAACACAGAACTGACAAATGGATAAATCAAACTTGCCACAACACAAACCAACGTGCCTATAATCTGGACCGGCATTCGCCCAATAGTGTCCGTAAGTTTTCCACTGAAAGGTCTGGAAATTCCGGCAGTCAAAGTAAACAGTCCAATGATGAGACCGATGTACTCTTCGCCTCCCATCTGTCTGAGATATTCAGGCAATTCTGGAATGATCATCGTGAAGCTCGCCGCAAAAAGCATCTGGCTAATGCACAGGATCGCAAAAATGGGAGTGTACAACTGCGGCTTCACTGAATCAAGTCTCGATTCCATCCACGAAAATAGCTTTAGTAATTTTTCCCTTCCGCATTTTCATTCAATTATTATTTACTCAAGTTTCAGTAGTTAATTTGAGTTTAAGATATGAGTTGCAAGATCACAATACTGTGTCAAGTAAATAATTATAAATGTTGAGCTCGAAGAGTTTAATTTTGGGATTATTTAAATAAGACAAAGCATAACCTCAATTTGCAACCAAGCTAAAAGAAGCATAGCCCAACCGATTTGGTCCCGATACATCGGGATAAATAGGGTGTGGGAGCCCGCCATGGAGGGCCGCTTTAAATCGGGATGATTTTTTGGATTCGTTTTTCAT
>JAHDDD010000177.1 GCA_020629535.1 Saprospiraceae bacterium | reverse complement strand
CAGATCATACGCATTCGACCCAGGAGACAAATGAATGATCATGCCTAAATCCACATCAGAAATCAACAAAACAACCTAATCGGTCTGCTAAATCAAAAGCAGTCAACGTCAAGTCAAAACACTCTGAAGGATTGCTAGGAAACAGCAATACATGTTTGGTGTCACCATGTGATGCATAAGCGGACGAAATCAAATCAGCTTGTTGTGTTCTGGTAGGCATTCCAGTAGAAGGTCCACCTCTTTGGACATTGATCAAAACAACCGGAATTTCTGCAAAGTATGAAAGCCCAATAAACTCATTCATCAACGAAACTCCTGCGCCACTGGTGGCTGTAAATGCACGTGCTCCATTCCAAGTTGCACCTATGACCATTCCAATGGCTGCAAGCTCATCCTCTGCTTGTACGAAGGCAAATTTATTCTTCCCTTCTTCATCTTTTCGTAATTTCTTAGCATAGGTCTCAAATGCTTTTGCAACACTGGTGGATGGTGTAATCGGGTACCATGCCATAACAGTTGCACCGGCATAGATAGCACCCAATGCACAAGCTGTATTTCCATCGATCATGATGGAGTCACCAACCTTATCCGTCTTTTGGACATGCACATCGAGTGGGTATTTGTAGTTCTCTTTTACGTAATTGATGCCTAAGTCAAGAGCCAGATAATTTGGATCTATTAGTTTGGGTTTCTTTGCAAATTGCTCTGCAATGACCTGTTTAACGGTTTCGATGTCTACGTTGATAAGCGTGGCAACGGCGCCTACGTAAATGATGTTTTTAAATAGTTGTTGTTGGCGAGGCACTTCAAAATATTGCATCGCCAATGAAATCATAGGAATTCCAATATAGTTAATATCATCTCTGATGAATTCAGCGTGTAATTTTTTAGAGCTATCATATATAAAATACCCTCCGGGTCTGACACTATCAATGTCTCGTCTCAGGCTTTGAGGGTTCACTCCAACCATGACATCAATACCTGCGCGTCTTCCCAAATAGCCATCACCATTGACTCTGACTTCGTACCAAGTTGGTAAACCTTGGATGTTTGAAGGGAAAATATTTTTGGGCGTGACAGGAATGCCCATTCTGAAAATTGATTTGGCGAACATCTCATTCGCAGAAGCGGAACCTGTGCCATTGACATTTCCGAATCTGATTACCAAATCATTAATGACTGATTGCGGCTCCATTCTTTTGATATGATTTAGTCACATTGTATAAATACTTTTTCATGTCCCAAGCAGCTGTCGGACATCTTTCTGCACACAATCCACAATGAAGACAAACATCCTCATCCTTGACCATGACTCTGGTCGTTGGAAGTATATCTGACACATATAAATCTTGAGTTAGATTCTCAGCAGGAACTCTCAATCTTTGCCTCAAATCATCTTCATCCCCATTCTCCGTAAAGGTGATACAATCAGTTGGACACACATCAACACAAGCATCACATTCAATACACAGATTGGTTGTGAAAATAGTTTGAACATCACAGTTGAGACATCGCTGGGCTTCTTTAAAACCATTGTCTTTGTCAAAACCCAACTCTACTTCAATTTTTCGATCTTTGAGCGCAACATCATTTGATTCGTGAGGCACTTTGTAACGGATGTCGTGCGCAATATTATTATCATAGGTCCATTCGTGAATACCCATTTTCTGACTGACAAGATTCGTCATTGGTGGAAGCCTGTCGTACACATTTTCCCCATTACAAAATCGATCAATAGAAACCGCAGCTTGATGACCATGAGCAACTGCTGTAATTACATTTTCCGGTCCAAAGGCTGCATCACCACCAAAGAAGACTTTTGGCAAAGTGGATTGAAAGGTTGTTTTGTCCAACACTGGTAAGTCCCACTTTCCAAACTCAATACCAAGGTCTCTCTCAATCCACGGGAATGCATTGTCCTGACCTATTGCAATAATAACATCATTTGCTGCAATGAACACATCGGGTTCCCCGGTTGGGATCAACGATCGTTTGCCATTCTCATCATATTCAGCGCGAACTTTTCCAAAAAGAACACCTTTGAGTTTTCCATTTTCGACTACAAATTCTTTTGGAGGCATATTATTCAGAATGGTAATTTCTTCTCTTTCTGCATCTTCAATTTCCCAAGGCGAAGCTTTCATGTCCTTTCTTGGACTTCGTACGACAACGGTCACTTCTCTTCCACCCAATCTTTTTGAAGTACGACAGCAATCCATAGCTGTGTTTCCACCACCCAAAACGATGACATTTTTACCTACTTCTTCTTTATGCTCAAATGCAACGTTGGCAAGAAATTCAATACCGATGTGAATGTTTGATTTTGCTTCTTCATAACCTGGTATTTTCAATGCTCTTCCTTTTGGAGCACCGGTGCCAACAAAAACTGCATCATAATCTTTATCCAAGATTTCTTTCATAGAATCAACGAAAGTATTGAAGTGGGTATGAACGCCCATATCGAGAATGAAGTTGACTTCTTCATCCAACACAGATTCTGGAAGTCTGAATGCGGGAATTTGTGTACGCATCATTCCTCCTCCCTTTTTCCATTCATCATACAAATGAATTTCATAACCCATTGGAGCAAGATCTCGAGCTACGGTCAATGATGCCGGACCTCCACCAATCAACGCAATCTTCTTTCCGTTTTTAGGAAATGGTCCTTTAGGAATGAGGTCTCCAAGATCGCCTTTGTTATCAGCTGCAACCCTTTTCAATCTGCATATGGCCACGGGTTCTTCTTCTACTCTACCTCTTCTGCAAGCGGGTTCACATGGTCTGTCACAAGTTCTTCCGAGAATCCCAGGAAAAACATTTGATTCCCAATTTACCATGTAGGCTTCGGTGTATTTTTCTGCAGCAATCAGCCTGATATATTCCGGAACAGGTGTATGCGCCGGGCAAGCATATTGACAATCTACGACCTTGTGAAAGTACTCTGGGTTGCTAACGTCTGTGGGTTTCACGGATAAGATTTTAGTTAAACAAATCTTTTATGAGCAACAATTTGTCGCCCTATCTCAATTAAAAATAACATAAACTATTAAAATCAGGTCATTTTATATTGCCTAATGCTGATTTGGTGAAATATTTCATGGTAAATGAATGATAATTCAAACACATAGTGGATGTTATTGGTCTAATTTTAATATTTTGTGAGCTTGAGAATTAAAAGAACCCAATCTGAATGAAAGTCGGCGTACCAAAAGAAACCAACGGCGAAGAACTGCGCGTGGGGGCCACCCCCAAAACAGTGAAAAGACTCATCAAACAAGGATTTGAAGTACTAGTTGAAACCCAAGCCGGAAAAACGGCCAATTACTCTGACAAGGAATTTGAAAATGCCGGTGCTAGCATTGTAGGCTCTGCAAAAGAATTGTACGATCAGTCAGACATTGTGTTGAAAGTTCAACCTGTATCTGAATCTGAAATTGGTCTGATGAAAAAGGGGCAAGTGATGATGAGTTACCTATACCCAGCACAAAACCAAGAATTGTTGCAGAAGATTGCAGATCAAGGTGTCAATGCCATTGCGATGGATGCGATACCAAGGATCTCAAGAGCACAGAAAATGGACGTGCTTTCTTCAATGGCAAATATCGCGGGTTATCGAGCAGTGATTGAAGGAGCCAACCATTTTGGTCGTTTCCTCAACGGACAAATCACAGCGGCAGGAAAAGTTGATCCAGCCAAAGTGCTCGTCATAGGTGCTGGTGTGGCCGGTTTGGCAGCCATTGGAACAGCAAAATCATTGGGAGCCATCGTGAGAGCATTCGATACTAGAAAGGAGGTAGCCGAGCAAATCGAAAGTATGGGCGCCAGTTTCTTAACCATCGAAATTGATGAAGATGGATCAACGGCTTCGGGGTATTCGAAAGTAATGAGTAAAGAATTCATTGAGGCAGAAATGGCTTTGTTCAAAGAACAAGCGAAAGAAGTCGATCTCATTATTACAACTGCTCAAATTCCTGGACGCGAAGCTCCGAAGTTGATTCTCGATTATCATGTGGAAGCAATGAAGCCTGGTTCTGTGATCGTTGATCTCGCTGCGCCAACTGGAGGAAATTGCGTTTATACAAAAAAAGGTGAAACATATACAACAGAAAATGGTGTAACCATTGTGGGGAAAATTGACCAACTTCCTGCTCAGGCCAGTCAACTTTATGGAAATAACCTTTGCCATCTGTTGGATGATATGGGCAAAGCAGAAAACTTCAAAATCGATATGGAGGATGATGTCGTCTCCAGGGCCATGGTCACCTATGATGGAAAAGTCAATTGGCCTCCTGCTCCTCTTGCGGTGAGTCCACAAACAAAGGCTGCACCAGCACAAGAGGTCGCCATGCCAGAACCTGTTGATGAAGAGGCATTGAGTAAGAAACGCACAAGGAAGCAATTGATCAGTCTTGCCATCATTGGTCTTGTTCTGTATTTGTTAGGATGGGTAGCACCTTCCGATTTTATGCAGCATTTTACAGTATTTGTATTATCTGTATTTATTGGATGGCAGGTGATTTGGAATGTATCACATTCATTGCATACACCATTGATGGCTGTGACAAATGCGATCAGTGGAATTATCATCATAGGAGGATTGTTGCAGACAAGCAATGATTTTTCAAATCCAATGACCATCTTGGCAGTGATTGCCATTTTGGTTGCAAGTATTAATATAGTCGGTGGCTTTGTAGTGACTCATCGAATGTTGAAAATGTTTAGAAAGTAAAGCCATGATTTCAAGTCAAATACAATTAGCATCCTATCTTTTTGCCAGTATACTGTTCATTCTAAGTCTGGGTGGATTGTCCTCTCAAGAATCTGCCAAACGCGGTGTTCTTTATGGGATATTGGGAATGATCATAGCCATCGTTTCCACCGTATTGGGTGAAGGTGTTTCTGGTCATGTTTATATCATTGTTGCTATAGCTATCGCTTCGGCGATTGGAATTCTTGTCGCCAGAAAAGTGGAGATGACTTCCATGCCGCAGTTGGTTGCCATTCTCCATAGCTTTGTTGGATTGGCGGCGGTGCTTGTGGGGTTTGGTTCTTATCTCGATCCCAAAACGCAGGCATTAACCGGAGTAGATCACCATATTCACCTTGTTGAAATCTTCATAGGGGTATTTATTGGTGCGATTACATTTACAGGTTCTGTGATTGCATGGGGTAAACTCGAAGGGCGTATACGAAGCAAACCATTGATCTATCCAGGTAGACATTTGGTCAACATCTTGTTGGTCGTGATTTGTTTTGTTTTAGGATTTATGTTCGATGCTGCGCAAGGAACATCAGGTATGATTTATCTGTATATCATGACAGCCATCGCAAGTTTCATTGGTATCATGCTTGTCATGGCAATTGGAGGAGCAGATATGCCTGTTGTGGTGTCAATGCTTAATTCATATTCAGGATGGGCAGCTGCAGCTGCAGGATTTATGTTGGGAAACGATTTGTTGATCGTGACAGGTGCATTGGTTGGAAGTTCAGGTGCAATCCTTTCTATTATAATGTGCGAAGCCATGAACCGTTCATTCTGGTCTGTCATCTTTGGTGGTTTTGGAACGGGGCCCACAGGTGAAGCTGCTAAGGTGGAGGGTGAAGTTACTGCGGTTGATCACGAAGAAGTAGCTGAGATGTTGAAAAATGCGAAAGAAGTTGTCATTGTACCAGGATATGGAATGGCGGTGGCAAAAGCGCAGTTTCCGGTCCATGAGATGGTTGAACATTTAAAGAAAGAAGGAAAGACGGTCAGATTTGGAATTCATCCAGTTGCAGGAAGATTACCTGGTCATATGAATGTATTGTTGGCTGAAGCCAATGTACCATACGATATAGTGCTTGAAATGGATGAGATCAATGACGATATGCCAGACATGGATGTCATTTTGGTCATCGGAGCCAATGATATTGTCAATCCCGGTGCACAGGATGATCCCAATAGCCCAATATATGGAATGCCAGTCATTGAAGTTTGGAAATCGAAAAGAGTGATTGTGATGAAACGGTCAATGGCAACAGGTTATGCGGGCGTTCAAAATCCGTTGTTCTTCAAGGAGAACACAGACATGCTTTATGGTGATGCAAAAGACAGTGTATCTAAAATCAATGGTTATCTGAAAAGCTAATATTTCGAATGGAAGAAGGGACCGAAAAAAAGAAGAAGAATAAAAACAAATCTCAAAAATATGGTCGTGGGATTGAAACCATGTACCGAGTAACGATGAACAATCACGTGAAGCTAAATCAGATTGCTGATAATAAAGCCAACATCATGATCAGTATCAATGCCATTATAATTTCGATCTTAATGGGTTCGGTTCTTAATGATGCGTCAATGCTTCAAAGTGAAATTTTATTTTGGCCTGCCACCGTAATGCTGGTAAGCTCATTGATTACAATTATACTAGCAGTATTAGCAACAGCTCCTAGGGTAAGTTCTAATATTGTGAACTTGAGTGAAGCAAATTCACCTTTGAGCAAACTTCTCTTTTTCGGAAATTTTCACGAGATGGACGTTTATGAATTCAACACTCAGATGAAAGAGTTCCAGAAGGATGACGCTTTAATTTATGAAGCATTGAATGATAATTTTTACATCTTAGGTAGATATCTAGCGGGTAAATACAAGTATCTGTTTTTCTGTTATCGAATATTTTTGATAGGTCTTATTGTTTCTGTTGGAATCTACTTGGTCATGCTTTTTGCGAGATAAGTTCGCATTTTTGAAAATCTAAAATTTTAATTTGAAAACAAACTTCGTCTTTCGGTCCATTTGGCTAGTCAAAGTATTTTTGTTCATAACCCTTGCGAGTCCGATGATGGCTCAAACGGTTCCTGATTCATTGTTGAAAAATGCTGATGCCGTCATTCTAGAGGAATTGCAAAGAGTCATTGTAAATTCTCCGACAAAAGTCAAACATGAATTTTTCAGAACAGTCCAAATTTTAAATAAAGATGGCGATGACTTTCAAGAAATCGCATGGAGTTATAAGAATGGTACAGACAAGATTGTGGAAGGGAATATCAAAGTCTACAACAGCTCTGGCAAATTGATCAAAGATGTTTCATTGAAAGAAATGGAAGACTATTCTGAGTATGACGCATACGCACTCATCTCTGATCAGCGGATGAAATATTGGAAATTTGTTGGCAATGATTATCCCATTACCATTGAATATAGTTACAATAAAGTATCAAACGATAGCTTTTTTCTTCCTTCCTGGAATCCGTTGGTTTCAACCAATACGAGTGTGGTAAAGAGTACTTATCAAATATTTACCAAAGGGCCGTGTCTAGATAAGCCATTGAATTTTGAAAATTTTTCATCCATTACTGTCAATGAGAATGTGTATGAAATGAATAACCAAATGGCATTGAAACACGAGTCCTTCATGCCTTCTTTTATTAATGTTTTTCCTTTATTGATCATAAGACCTATTAAATATAAATTTGAAGATATCGCCGGACAGCATGAAAACTGGGAACAGTTTTCGAATTGGGTATATTCAAGTTTTTTGAAAGATAAAACTTTTGAGAATCCATCTTTGGTCAAATCAGAAGTGCTCCAAGCAATAGGCTCTCAATCAGATGACCCAAAGACTTTGGCTGAAAAAATTTATAAATATGTGCAAGATCAGACGAGGTACATTTTGATCACACTTGATGACGGAGGATACAATCCGATGCATCCGAATGATGTTTACAATTTGAAATATGGTGATTGCAAGGCTTTGGCATTTTTCTATATTTCATTATTGGATTTATTTGATATCGAAGCCGATTATGTATTGGTCTCAGCGGATTCTAAACATCAAGATGAGTTATTTGATGATTTTCCTGGGCCATTTCCATTTAACCATGCCATCGTCAGGATACCTATGGAGAATGATACCATATGGGTAGATTGCACTTCGTCTACTAATCCATTTAATTATTTGGGTTCTTTTACTGATGATAGAAAAGTTTTGACCGTGAGAGAAAATGGATATGAATTGGCAAGGACGCCTGTTTATGAAAATAAAATCCATTCCAATATAAAGATCAAATTGACTGAAAATGGTGTGGACATGTCCATTGAAAATAATCAAAAAGGAATACAAGCGGACAGATTCTACCACTATACAAATTCATCCGTTGTTAGTAAAGAAAACAAAGAGAAGTTGGTGTCAAATTATTCAAAATTAGCTTCCCATGAAAATATTGATTACCATTTAGAAGCGGATGAAAATAGCGTCGCCACAAAAGAAACCATCAATTTTACTTCCTCCAATTATTCAGAAAAATTAGATGAATATACTATCTGCCCAGTTGGGATTCAAAAGATGAGAATTCCTAAGTTAAAGAAAAAGAAATCGAGGAAATTCCCAATCCAATTTGATCGCCATTATTACAGAGCATATCACATTTGTTCG
>JAHDDD010000176.1 GCA_020629535.1 Saprospiraceae bacterium | reverse complement strand
CCGTAACAGATATTTGCCGTCTTACCGACAGATGGTTGGTCTAAAAATGGTTCAAAGAAGGAAATAGCAGAGGAATAATCTTGCTTTTCCAACAGATCATAACCGTTAGCCAACGGATCTTGACCAGCAGCTTTATAAAAACTGATCATCATCAAGAATACAATAAGTCTCACATCATTCACTTTAAGTCTCTACAAATTTGAAGTATGTATTGAGTACAGGTGACGAATATTAGTAGATCAGGATTCTTACTTGGATGTTTGGAAGGAAATGAAGGATTTTTGGGGTCGTAAGTTGTTTTGCTATAAAATATTGATGCTACCCATGACGACGGGTTTATGTGCACGGCTGATTGGAATAACCTTTTTACCAATCAACAGAGAATTGTCTTCTATATTACCAATTTTATCAAGATTTACGATATAGGATCTATGTACTTTTAAGAAGCGCGGATGCTTTAGCCTTTCGGCCAATGTTTTCAATGCGCCATAAATAATGTGCATTCCACTTTCAGTGATGACCTTAATGTAATCACCAACATTTTCAAAATACAAGATATCTTCATAAGGCACTCTGGTAAATTTACCATCGTTTTTGACATATATTTCGGCTGCTGCTGAAGCCAACGCAACGTCGTTTCTTCGTTCGTGATTTGCAATGACTTTTTCTAAGGTCTTTTGAAATCTCTTTGGAGAGATAGGTTTTTTCAAAAAGTCAGATACTTCGTACTCGAATGCTTCAAATGCATAATCTTTGTTAGAAGTGGTAATTACGATTTGTGGAACAAAGCTCATCTGGTCCATCATCTGGATACCTGTCATATCAGGCAATTCGACATCTAAAAACAGAAGATCGATTTTCTCTTTTTCTATGTATTTCAAGCCATCCGTACAGTTGTTAAATGCTTGTACAAATTCCAACTCTTCGGTATTATCAATGAAATGCCTCATTAATGTCTCCTCTAACGGATTGTCTTCTATGATTATCGTTTTCATATTTTGTAAACTGACCTAGGAAATCTATAAATCAAATACTGCACCCAACGTACTTATAGGACAAGTAGCTGACGGAATTCCCCTAGCTTGTTTAGTTAATAGTTTTATTTGGGTAGTTATTAGTTTGGGATGCTTAGGCTAGTGTGTGTGATCATTTTTATATATTAACAAGCAGTGTAGTGTGTTATTTGATTTAAATACATTGGGTATTATGAAATATTTGTCTGTGATAGTCTTTCTTTTATTTACAATGGGTTCATGTCAAAAAGATTCTGAATCTGACTTCGAAAGTGAGAATGAAGAGCAAATCTTTCAAGGGGCATTTGGCAATAATGACGAGGAATCTGCGAATTTAGAGCTTGGCAATTACATGCTCTTTGGCTACTATACCGATTTTGTGATCAGACTTGATGTCACTGAGATTTCAAGTGGGGAAGAAGCAGGTTGGGTATTGACAAATTATACGCCTTCTCCCGGAATGCCATCGGTTGATGCAGGAAGGGTAAAAGCAAACCAACTCGAATTCAATTGGAATCCAAGTCATGATCGATATGAATCTGAATTGGGTGGAGATGAATTGACTACTTTCTTAAAGGAAGAATGCTTTGGTAATAATGTCTCCTTCTCAGTGAACAGAACAGGATTTGATTTCTTCAATGAGATGTATATCCCCGAAGAAATTAAAATCCAAAGTATTTCGCACAATGGAATTGTTGAAGGAAGTTATACACAAAAAATTGATCGAGACAATTTGCAATTAAGTTGGAATGAAGATATCAACAACAACAATGGTGTACTTGCATTTGTCAGATGGGATGGAACAATGAATGATTCCAGTCTTGGCGAAGTTCTTGACAATGAATGGCAAGAAAATTCCATTGTCTTTCCAGATACAGGTTCAGCAACAATTCCTTCAAGTCTATTTGATAATATTCCTAAAGATGCTCGGGTGGATTTCAACTTGATCAGGGCAAATTTCGAAATCAAAAATGGCATTGATGGAAGATCATATAAAACCTATGGGATAAGTTTTTCTAAAAGAAAATTTCTGTTGATTAATTAAGACTTTCAGCATTGATTCTTTGGTGGTATCCCGCCAAAATCATAAGCCTCAATCCAACAACTTATTCTCAATTGCTATTCTGACCAAGCCTGCCGTATTTCTGGCGTTCATTTTAGCCAACAAACTGGACCGATGAGATTCAACCGTTTTTAATGAGATGAACAATTTACCAGCAATTTCCTGAGTGGTATGTTCTTCGACAATCAACTTAAGAACTTCCTTTTCACGTCGAGTGATCTTCGGAAGAAAACCAGAAGATTTTGATCCAGATTTTCTTTCGTTCATCAATCCACGCATGATGGTTTCAGTCACATCTTTACTAAAAAACGTTTCTCCAGATTCAACCGTTCTGATGGCATCCAACAATTCTTCACGACCGGTATTTTTGAGGATATATCCCTTGGCGCCATTTTTCAATATTTCAGTAACATAACTTTCCTGATTAAACATTGATATGGCCAAAATCTTCATATTCGGAAATTCAGACATGACCTTCTTGCATACTTCAATGCCATCCATACCAGGCAAATTTACATCCAAAAGGATCAGATCAATATCGTTTTCACGCAAATAAGGCAATACCGAACTGCCGTCTAGGCATTTACCTACCACTTTTACTTCATCTTGATCATCAAGTATCGATTCGATACCATCTGCGAACATAGAGTGGTCGTCTGCAATAAGAATTCTCGTTGACATATAATGAGGGTGGGTTTAACATCAAAATTATCCACAATAGCTGAGATAATACTAGGGTTTTCCCTAGTTTTTTAAAATGGGTGTTTCCTTTGATTAATACAAGGGGTCCGCAAACTAAATTTGTATCATAAGTTGATTAAAAACAAATGTGTTTTAGTCCCATGAAAAACGCCCGAAAATCGGGCAAGCATTTAGAGAGCTTTTGTGAAAGCACACTGGGTTCTATAAATTGTTTGGTTAGTTTTAATTCACAAGTTGGTTAGTAAGAGATTAGAGGAGTAATGAACCGTTTTGCCAATTTTACTACTGTTGGCAAAAGAAAAGTTATAAACTCATAGTGTATAACAACCCATTATTTCTGGTCTTGGCACCACGTTACTCCACTATCTCTTTCTTTAAATTTCGAACAAAGATTACTTATTATATTTAGGATTGACTATTGTAAATGGAAAGAGTCCCTCATAAAGATGAGGGATTTTTTTTGCCCTCTATTGTCCTTTCTCTTAGCTTTGTTTCAGATGTTCAAGGCATTACAAACAATTATCATCATTTCTTTTTCTCATTGTCTGCTTTCGCAGAATGATCTTGTCTCGCTCAATGAGCGACTTGCGGATGCACGAGATTCCAATAATTTTGTAGAACTGGCAAGAACCTATCTGCAGATTGGAGACTTTCAGGCAGAAAAAGAACGCAATCACGAATTGGCATTTGAAAATTATACCAGAAGTCTGGAGCATTTTAAATTCATTCAAGATTCTGTCAATTATTATAAAGTACAACATCGTATAGCCAATGTCTTTCGCCTCACAGAGCAATTTACAGAAGCAGAAGAGCGATACAATCAGGTAATAGCATACAGGCAAAAGGTGAATGACACAAAGGGGCTGGCCTCTGTTTTACTCGATAATGCCATTCTCTTTGGCAATGACAATGATCTTGAAAATCAAGGTAGGTACCTCAATCGAATCGCGAAAATGAATAGGGAATTAAATGATTCTGTATTCTATATTAATTATGTCTTTGAAAAAATCAGATACCTTGAGACCCTTCAGGAAATTGATAGTGCAAAAATGCTTTCCAAGCAAGTGTTCAGATGGTCACAAGATCTAAATCACGATTATTTTCTTGGAAAGTCATTGTACTTTCTTGGTTACTACAACAACAAAGAAAGAAATTATGAGGACGCCATAAGATACTTGAACAATAGTCTTTTGTTCATTGGTAAGAATGCACTCGAGCCACTCAAACTTGACATTTATAAACTCCTTGCAAGCTGCTATCAGACGGTTGGTGATTATAAGAAAGCCTATCGTTTTGTCAGTGATTACAGTTCTTTAAATGATAGCATTTTACATCGACAACGAATCATCGCGATCAACAACCTAACCTTCAAACACAAGGTCCGACAAAAAAATAGAGACCTTAAACTTATGGAGCAAGATAAAGAGATTGCCGTTGAAAGAAATGCTCAACAAAGAAGATTGCTTTACGTTTTCGGATTTGGACTTGCCTTGTTAGCTACTGCCATTTACTTTATAGTTCAGTTTTTCAGACAACGTATACAAGCGACACGTATCATTAACCAACAAAGAGACAAAATTGACAAACAGCGTATCAAAGATTTAGAGAATGATGTAAAAATCCGGTCCATGCAGTCAGTCATCGTAGGTCAAGAGGAAGAAAGAGAGCGTATTGCTAAAGATCTCCATGATAGTTTGGGCGGATTGTTGAGTGCTGTCAAATTACAATTTGAGAAAGTGAGAACAACCCAAGGAAGGGTTTTCAATTTACCTGAGTTCGAAAATGGTCAAAACCTGCTTGACACAGCAGTGGAAGAAGTGAGAACCATCTCAAGAAACCTTCAGCCAAGCTCATTGAAAAATATGGGTCTGGTTGCCGCAATCAATGATTTGATAAACAGATATGTTGGTGAAACATATCCGGAAATTCATTTTCAACACTATAATATTTCAAAGGGATTGGATACCATGGTGGCCACTTCCATCTATAGAATTATTCAAGAGCTTTTGAATAACGCAATCAAGTATGCGAAGGCAAAGGAAATCATTATTCAGTTAAATCAAGAGGATGATGAAGTCGTAATTTCATTCGAAGATGATGGGATAGGATTCGATCCCAAAACAGTAGAAAAAGGTATGGGTCTAGAAAATATACAATCAAGGGTTACGTACCTCAAAGGCGATCTTCAAATAGAATCCCAAAAAGATATAGGAACATCTTATCACATACACGTCAAGGTGAATGAAGTTTGAGGAACTTGTCAATGGTCTCAGTCTTCAGATTCCTTCACCATTGCAAGAGCTGCAGCACGAAGACTTTATTTCTCGAGGGTTAAAAGTTTTCATTAAAAGAGATGACCTGATCCATCCTGAAATCCAGGGGAATAAATGGCGAAAGCTGTTGGGTTTTTTAAAACACGCAAAAGAAAACAATCTTCAAGTCTTAACCTTCGGCGGAGCCTTCTCAAATCATGTTTATGCCACTGCAGCCGCATGTGATGCTTTAGATATAGGCGCCTTAGCATTGATTAGAGGTGAGTACGTGGATAGGTCCAATTACACTCTCCGTTTTGCTGCTTCAAAAGGAATGAGAATAATTCCCATTTCTCTTAAAGAATATACCCAAAGAAATGAAGAATCATACCTTTCAACCTTAAGAAAAAAGTATCCCAAAACCTTGATTGTTCCCGAAGGTGGAAACGGAACTTTTGCATCTAATGGTATCGCTGCTTTAGCGAGTGAAATCAACACTGCTTTTCCGAACGAAGACATAATTTGTGTTTGCCCAATAGGCACGGCAACTACCTTTAAAAATCTTGTAACAAGTTTACCCAACGCATTACACATTGGAATAAATTGTTTGAAGAACGAAAGTATTGAACATGAAATAAAGACCGAATCTTCAATTAGAAATTTTAAGATTTATAATACCTTTCATTTTGGTGGATTTGCCAAAGCAAATTTAGAATTGGTAGAATTCATCAATAACTTTAGAATGAAATTTGGCATTCAATTGGAGCCCATCTATACTGGGAAAATGATGTACGCTCTGTTTCACAATCTCGATGAATTCAAGTCTGGAAGTACCATCGTATGTATCCATACCGGTGGTTTGCAAGGCATCATTGGTTTTAATCAAAGATATGCATCAAAAGGATGGGAAATTAAATCGATCTAGTCAATCGTTGGATGAGCTTGAACTCACTTAGAAATACCTTTCCGATCACCCGCAATACTGTATAGACCGGAATCGCCAAAACCATACCCAATATACCACCTAACTTAGCGCCAACGAGAACGATTAAAAAGATTTCAAGTGGATGAGCTTTTACACTTTTGCCAAATATAAATGGCTGTATAATGAAGTTATCGATCATTTGCATGATAATAAAAACGATAGCTACTTTACCCAATACAGGAAGCAATTCGTCATAAAAACTAAGATCTAAATTTGAGGTGAATGTAATTATTGCTGCAAAACTCGCCCCAAGTAACGGTCCGATGTATGGTATGACATTCATCAATGCCGCAAAAAAACCAATCAACAGTGCATTTTGAATTCCAAACAATGAAAGTAAGATAGTCACCAAGGTTGTTATCACCGTTACCTGTGTCGCAATCCCAATAAAATATCTGACCAATAATTCGGATGAAGTTGCGATCGCATGCTCTGTTTCGTATACAAATTTATCAGGCACGGCACTAGAAATAATATTGGTAAACAATCCTTGTTCTCGCAAAAAGAAAAAGCAAATAAAGAATATCGAAAAAATGGCAATGATGAAATTTCCCAGAAATCCAATTAAGCCAGTCAATATGTTTTGAATCCTGGCCGGATTAATGAATGAAAGAATGTTGTCTCGGGCATGATCAAAGAAACTCTTGGATTTATCTATCTGTTCATTTGTTTCTTCTTTCTCTCCCTTGAGATCATTTAAGTTGAGAACGATGGTTACTGCTGTAGGAATAGAATCGTTTCTGACTATCGTATCGATTTGGATAAATTCAGGCTCAGGAGTTGGTTTCAAGTCAACTATTGGAATGGAATCAGCATTGGTTTTTTCTGGTTGAGAATAAAGTCCTCTTTCCACCAACATACTTTGCCAGTCATTGATGGGTTCTTCCAACGCTTTAATAGCTTTGCCATAGTCAATGTTTGAGATGTTCCGTGCCTGTTCCAAAAGCGGAGGGATAAACATCCAAAGCAACAACGTACTGATCAAAACAAAGATGAAAATGGTGGCAATGGCTGCCAAATTCTTTCCGAGAAATCGGCGAAGAAATTTCACAATAGGAGCACCAATCATTGACAATGACCAAGCAAGCACAACATAGGTAACCAGATCACTGAAGTAATACAAAATCCAAAGAACCACCAATAAGGTGATTCCGGCGATTATATATCTTGATTTGATGTTCATTCGAAATTAAATGTACATATTATGATGAAAGGAATTTAATGTTCCTTTTTAAACCTTCAAACTTTGTTCGTTTAACGGCTGATCCGGCAAACAATTTTTCAAATACTTCTTCCGTGATTTCTTCCCAATCTTTTTTCTTCATTTCCATGAGTTCTTCTTTTGGTGAAAATTTTTCTTCCGAATGGACGGTTGAAAATCTGTTCCAAGGACAAACCTGTTGACATATATCACAGCCAAACATCCAATTTTCCATTTTATCTTCAAACTCAGAAGGAATTTCTTCTTTTAATTCAATGGTCAAATATGAGATGCACTTTCTTGCATCCAAAATATATCCTTGTTCATTGATGGCGTTTGTAGGACACGCATCAATACACTTGGTACAGCTTCCGCAGAAATCGTCAATGGGTTCGTCATATTCCAATGCTAAATCGAGCACCAATTCTGCAAGGAAGAAATAAGATCCATGTTTTTTTGAAATTAATAGAGTGTTTTTCCCTGCCCATCCAATGCCTGATCTTTTTGCAAGGTCTCTTTCGAGCAATGGTGCCGAATCAACAAAAGCCCGTCCCTGAACTTCACCTATTCTTTCATGAATTTCGTTGAGAAAATATTTCAACTTCTTTTTGATGACTTTGTGATAGTCCTTTCCAAAGGCATAGCTTGATATTTTAGGTGCAGTATGATCTGATTGTTTTGTTTCTGTATAATAATTATATGTCAATGAAATCACAGATTGTGCTCCGGGGAAAAATTTGGACGGATCGACCCTAAGATCAAAATGATTTTTCATGTAATCCATCTTCCCTTGATAATTCAGATTTAGCCATTGTTCCAGATGTCTGGCTTCAGGCTCCATGAACTCAGCTTTTGTAATGCCGATTTGAGTAAAACCCAACTCCTTGGCTATAGCCTTAATGGTTTGTGTATTAACATGTTTTGATGAGCTTTGGGTCATAATTTTTTTAGCTGGTGGAGCCTACTATTCAGGGGCTAATATATTGTAGATAAAAATATTCAATTTTTTATTCATATGGGTTGCTCTTTGTGAAAGCTTAATCTATCTTTGCAAACCCTTTTCGAAGGAAAAGGGGATAAGAAAAAGATTGACATAGTGGAAGGTAAATTGCGTTAGATGATTCGGACCTTTAAGAGTTAGTAGTATCAGGCTAAAATAATATAAGAAATATACTATGGAGAGTTTGATCCTGGCTCAGGATGAACGCTAGCGGGAGGCTT
>JAHDDD010000175.1:2697-8536 GCA_020629535.1 Saprospiraceae bacterium | reverse complement strand
ACAAGGATGGCAACCAATATTGCAAAAACTGTGTATCAATTAATGCATTACTTTCTGATTATTATTTTACTTCAATGACTTCACCTGTACCCGTAACTATGATGTCAACTTCAGGGGCACCTCTATAATAAATATCGCCTGACCCACTTAATGATCCTGTCAAGCTATTTTGGACAGAGAGGTATGCATCACCTGAACCTTCCAATTTAATCTCAGTTTCTGAAGCCTTGCAACCGAATGCTCGAAGAACTCCAGATCCTTTCATGCTTATTTCATTTTGCTCCACTTCTCCACTAAGTATAATATCACCTCTCCCCTCAATTTGGGTGATTAGTTTTTTCAGATATACTTCCAATTCAACATCACCAGAACTTTTGATTTCAACTTCCAAATCTTGTTCTTGTGTAAAAATCCCGTCTGTGCGAATTTCGCCTCGACTGTCTTGTTTGATGTACTCGATTGATGGAAGGGTTACATAAATTCTGATGTCGTGGTGAAACCAATCGAACCAGTCAAATCCAATTCTCCAAGTGCCATTGTTAACATCAGTTTCGATCTCATCAATAATATCTTGTCTGGCTTCAATCATCACTTTTTGTTCATCACCTTGTTGTAAAATAACTTCTGCCTGAATGTCCAATTCAATGCCTGTAATTTCATCCTCGAACTCGAGTTCTTCCTCAATCAATGGGCCATCATCAAAGCCCAAATCATCGGGACAGTCGCAGGCTGAAAGAAAAAATAAGGCAGATATAATAATGTAATGAGGTTTTAAATTTTTCATAATAGTATCTTTTTGATTAATGAATTCAAGTTCTAGAATTTCATAGCCCTCTACAATGATTCAACTCATCAGTAGGTGTGACCATAATCAATTTTATGGAAAATTGTGTTGAACTAGACTATCCTGGGGACAGCACAAAAGAGAAGATGCAAAAAGTATCATATGAAAACTTCACATCGACTGTTGGTCCGGATGGACAAGATTTAGATTCGATCGGTGAAGTCACCGCTGACTTTAAAATTGAAATGGAAAACTTCAATCTTCATTCATTGTATCAAGAAATTATCAATGGAAAATTTGTAGGAATACACACAATCAAATTTCTAAACTGAACAATGGCTTAAGTATTGCGCTATCTCATACCAAGTATTTCTTTGATTTAGGGAAGTCTGTAGAAAACAGAATAAAGCAAGAATTGGCAAATTAGAAAAGACTTGAATCAAAGATGATTCAAGTCTTTTGAGAAATATTGGATATATAAATGAGAATTTTTCTTTTTGTTCTAATTCTCTCGAGACCTCATTTTGAGTCCACATTGAATCGAAGGTCCAGACACATCTGAATTATCAAAACTCTGATTAGTTTGAACGAGTGCAAATCGATAATTTATTCCGAAATATGGAATAAGTGTTTCACTAATATTCAACTCCCAATTTATTCCAGGTTCAATAATAAAAATGGAAGCGCGGGTTGTATAAAGTTGTGTTATGCCTAGACTACGTGGAAAATGTTCATAAAATGTAACTCCACCTGTCATGAAGTTTACTGGTAATGTAAAATATACAAGCCGATCGAATGGTACAACGTGCTCAAAAAATAATCCGCCTACCACCATTCCAATCCCATTATTTGAATATTCATTCCCGTTGAGATCAGTAAGTCCAGCTCCAATCATTCCTACGGCACCTATAATCAATTGATCATTGATTTGATGACCGTATTTGCCTCCAATGCTAAAACTCTGTCCATCATACAATTGGGTATTTCCAACGAATACTGTGGTAATGGTTTCTGAGCTCATCTCGTCAGAATTCCTTTGCGCATTCAACAAAAAAGCAAAACTTAAAATTATGATTGTAAAATGAGTTTTCATTGCTTCTGTCTTTGAATCAAATATCAGGAGGATTTACTCCACTCTACATGACGGATATCATTTCAAAAGATGATTTTCAACATGGAAAGACCTTGGAATTATATGTTCATCAGCACATTTATCCCAACTGCATAGGTAAATCTGTATATCTTTTGCCTGTAATTCTCTTAACCGCATTCCCAATCGCAGCACCTATCGGACCAAGTGGCGGTTCTCCAACTGGCAATGGTATGTCAGCACCTTGAACCAAATGTACATCAATATCCTTCGGCGAATTCCTCATCAACGCCATATCATATGCGCCGTAGTTTATTGGATATAATCTACCTTCCTTTATGGTCATTTTCTCATACAGAGAAGCACTGATACCCATGATAATAGAACCTTCACATTGCGCCTTCACCTGATCAGGATTTACAGCCAACCCACAATCAAATGCGCAGGTTACTTTTTCAACACGTACATCCTTTCCGTTGATGGTCAGTTCTACCACTTGTGCACATGGTGATCCAGCATCAATCGAGACAGCAAATCCCATGGCTTTATTGCCATTGGCTTTTTCTGAGTAGTTTGACTTTTCAGCTGCTACTTCAATGACCTTTCTTATTCGCTTCTGAATTTCATCATCGCCCAACATTTGCAAACGAAAATCAACCGCATTTTGACCTGCTTTCAAAGCCATTTCATCAATGAAAGATTCGATGGCAAAAGTATTTGCCAGAAGTCCTAGGCTTCGCCAAAAGCTGGTTGCAAATGGCAGGGTTTTATGCCACTGTACGGACCTATAATTTGTCAATCCTTTATACATGATGTTGCCACCTCGCATCGCACCGACATCTGTACCGAGTACATCGAGCATTACATTCGGGAAGATAGCAGAGTTGAATGCTACATCACCGCTTGCATAGTGGTGCTCTAATCCAGTTAATTTTCCTTCAGTCACTTTACCTCTGACTATATGATGGGTCGGTGGCCTAAAGGTATCGTTCTGAAATTCTTCTTTTCTTGTGAAGACATACTTTACTGGCCGATCCACTTCTTTTGACATTTGTGCTGCTTGAACTGCATGGCTTGTATTCAATCTACGTCCGAATCCTCCTCCTAAATAGGTACTTATGATATTGACATCCTCAACACCAACACCCATTGCTTCTGCCACTTGCTTTTGTGTGACGCCAGGCACCTGCGTTGAAAGTTTTACGGTTACTTTTCCATCGGCAACATGAGCGAGTGCCCCGTTGGGTTCAATTTGTGCATGCGCTCCAATTGGACTTGAAAATTCCATTGAAATAACTCCTTCATCATCGGGATCAAGTTCAGAGCCTTCTTTTTGGCAAATCATTTTATTGCCTTCACCAATTTTTAGATAATCTCTCAAGCTCTGTTCGGTCCATGTTTTGGGGATATCCCATTCTACTCTGACTTTCTTTTTTGCTGCCAATGCTTCGGCAAAGCTATTGGCTATCACACCAATCCAACCGTCTTTCTGAACTATTTTCACAACTCCAGACATCTTTGAAGCTTCATCAATATCTGCACTTTTCAAACTGCTGCCAACGTGTTCCGGTCTGATTACCGACGCATACAACATATTCGGCATTTGGGCATCAAGACCAAAAACGGGTTCTCCCATTACTTTCTCACGAAGATCGATTCTCTTCACTCCTTTTCCTACGGATTTGTAAGAACTCACTTCTCTTAGTTCAGGAACGTCAGGTAAATTCCACTCGGATACGGCTTCTGCAATTTCAGAATATTTTAATGACTTACCATTCGCAGACACAATACCGTTAGATGTAGACAAAGAAGCTGATTCTACATTCCATTTCTTAGCTGCTTCAATCTTCATCATTTCTCGCATGGTGGCGGACATTTCTCTCAATGGTTTCCAAAGAGAAGCGATTGACAAACTTCCACCGGTACTCATTCCGTCAATAATTCCTGTGGCTGTATCTGCTGCTTTGACAGAAATTTGATCAATGCTCACATCAAGTTCATCTGCAACAATTTGAGCAAGACCAGTAAAAGTGCCTTGACCCATTTCCACTTTCGGTGAATGTAGCAGTATCTTGTTGTCCTTGGTTATCTGCAACCAAAGATTTGCCTCGGTACCTTTGCCATTGTAAGGTGGCACCATGGTTTCGGACAACTCATAAACCGATCTTCTCAAAGGATTTCTAAACAAATATGTGCCAATGGCTAGGAGACCAATCGTTCCCATTCCTCCTTTAAGTAAAAATTTTCTTCTTGATTTATTCTTTGGTTTGTCGTTACCTGACATCTTTTTGCTTTTTATATTTAGAAATTGAACATCCCGAATTTAGGAATTTCCGTTCTTCAATTTTGCTGCTTTATGGATTGCTTTTCGCATACGATAATACGTTCCACATCTGCAAACATTGATGATATTGTTATCAATATCTTCATCTGTAGGATTAGGAATTTTTTCCAGCATGGCAACTGTGGCCATCATAAAACCAGGTTGGCAATAACCACATTGAGGCACCACTTCATCCATCCACGCTTGCTGTACAGGGTGAATCTTTCCATCTTTTGACAATCCTTCAATGGTTGTGATCTCTTTTCCCTCTGCATGTTGTACCGGGAATGAACAAGATCTTACTGCTTTACCATCAACCAGAATTGTGCAGGCGCCACAAGCTGCTTTTCCACATCCGAATTTTGTACCCATCAATCCTGCTCCATCTCTAATCGCCCACAATAGTGGTGATTTACCATCTGCCTCAACAACTTTTTGCTCTCCGTTTATATTTAGCGTTATTTTCATTTCTTTAAGTTTAAGGTTATTCGTTTGGAATATTGGTTCCTGATTTTATCCATTCCCTAACGGCTTGAATGTATTCGTCTTTGGGTACAGGTGGTTTTTCTCTTTCATTTCCTTCTGCATCAATACCTGGCTCCCATGCCCAGAGAACCAATTCATGTTCTGTTAAATGCTCTTCGATTTCGTGATGGGATCTGCCACCATTTCTTGCAGGGTCCATCATTTGCTGTGCAATTTCAATACGTGATTTTCCTTCCCAGGCCATTCCAGCAGGCGCAACCGCCCAATGTGGTGCACCAGGAACTCCAGAATAATCATTGTTTTCTTCTCCATGACAAGTATTGCAAGAATAACCTGCCAATCCATGTCCATCTTCGCCTCTTACAACCCCAAAGTTATGCAAGTGACTGTCTTCGCCTTGTCTTGGTGTATCTCCAGAAGGGTGACAATTGACACATCTTTTGTGCATCAATACAGCCATCATTTTATCAAAAGGTGTATCCAACAACAATGCAGGCTCTTTTTCTATTTTGGGTGGGGTATCTCCGCCATTAGAAAATCCAAATACGAAGACTGCCGACAAGAGTAATGTCACCAGATAGCATAGTTTTTCGTTTTTCATTTTAGATCTTTTAGGTATTTAATCAGCAAATGTTTTTTAAATCTCTTCTGTGGTTCAAGACCTTCTCGTAAGATGGCGATGGCGATTTGTTCAAGGTTCTGGAAAAGCATTTCTGCTTCCAATTTTGAATTTTTAACACCAAGTTTTTTAAAGGCCCATGCGCATTTATCGATGACAGGTTTTGTGTGCTCAGGTTTATAAAATTCTTGATCCCATTTGACTTTAAAGCTCATTCTCCAGAAGTCATAATCTGCTGAATCAACCCCATACACTGAGTCTATCAATTTTTTAATTACTTGCTCGGGATCAGATTCTTGAAGAACGGGAAACATCATTTCTTCCATCTTTTCTTCTACTCTATGTAGAATTGCCAGTAACAATCCCTTTTTGTCTTTATAATGTTTGAATACCAATCCTTCAGATACGCCTGCTTCTTTAGCAATGCGAGAAGTGGGTACTGCATGAAAGCCGTAATTGGAGAATAGGCTTAAAGCAGTTTGGAGTATTTGTTCTTTCCTTTCCATTGAGTGAGTATTCACTTACCAGTAAAGATAG
>JAHDDD010000175.1:0-2597 GCA_020629535.1 Saprospiraceae bacterium | reverse complement strand
CATTGCCTCATTGCCTCATTGAAACCTTAAATCTCCAAGATCACCTTCCCCATGACTTTCCGATTCATCATTTCTTCTAAGGCAAGATGTGCATCTTTGAGTGGGTAACGCTTGTGTATGTGCGGTTTGATCTTTCCTTCTTGAAACCATTGAAGAATCTGAAGGCTATTGACCATATTGGCTTGTGGTTCTTCTTTCGTAAATCTTCCCCAGAAAACACCTACGATGGAACAGCCTTTAAGTAATGCAAGATTGAGAGGAATTTTTGGGATTTCTCCGGCAGCGAATCCTATAACCAAATATCTCCCTCTCCAGGCCATAGCCCGTAATGCAGGTTCAGCATATTGACTACCAACGGGGTCGTATATGACGTCAGCTCCATTTCCATCTGTTAGCTCTTTGATTCTTGTCTTTAAATCTTCTTGCGTATAATTTATGATTTCATCTGCTCCATAATCCTGACAGAGACGTAATTTTTCTGGTGTGGATGCACAAGCGATGACTCTGGCTCCCATTTTTTTAGCAATATCCACCGCTGCAAGTCCAACACCTCCTGCTGCACCCATGATCACTATTGTTTCATTTTCTTTAAGTCTTGCTCTATCTTTCAATGCATGCAAGGAGGTACCATACGCATAAAGAAATGAAGCTGCAATATCAAAAGGCATAGCCTCCGGTTTTGGAAAGGCAAATCCTTTATGTAGTACAACCTGTTCGGCGTATCCGCCATATCTCATAACTCCAAAAACTTCATCACCTGGCTTAAAGTTTGTGACGTCCGGTCCAACAGCTTCGACAATACCAGCCACATCACTGCCCGGAGAAAACGGAAGTTCAGGCTTTAACTGATATTTCCCTTGAATGATCAAGGTATCTGGAAAGTTGACAGCACAAGCTTTGTTGCGGACCAATATTTCATCGGGGCCGGGGGTTAGGTTTTCAATTTCTTCATAAATCAATGAAGATGGTGCCCCATAACTTTTACACAATATTGCTTTCATGAACGTGTTGGTTTAATCAATATATACAAACCCTTAAGGTAAGTAATAAATATCTAAATCTGTGATTTGGCTGGCTGTGAGGAGAATAAAAGAGGAATGACGAAATCTAAAGATTTCGTCATTCGTAGATAATTGTATGAGTTAGTTGTGCACTTAATTATTGACCAGTGTCTGAATATTAATTTCCGTTATTTATACAAGGATCAACGTCCATTAAAACTTCGGCTCCTTTTATGATTTCGACATTTTATTAGTGATTTATGACAGTATAAAAACTTGCTCCAGAATGAACTTCAAAGAACCCTCCACTTTCAACATGTATGGAATAACACTTTCCTTCTTGACCATGTAATATTCTTGCACTTAGATTTTCTGGAATAATAACTTCATCACATTCCGTTGGAACATGGCCTAATGACCAATTATTTGCTTCCATCCATCTTTGATCATGTCCAAGAAAAATGTTGGTACGATTTTGTTCAACAACACCATCACAATTATTATCTAAACCATCACAAAGTTCCATCATTTGAGGATTGATATATGGATTTGTATCATCACAATCTGAGTGATCCAGTGAAAAACCATGAGGACTATTGCAGCTCAAAATATACTCATCAATATTTCCAAATCCATCAGAGTCAAAATCTGCAAAATAGAATTCATTGTCATAATGAAATAAAGCTCCTGTGCCATTATCAATATTTGCAAATTTTCTGTCTCCAATCAAAGTAAATTCTTCATGAATTAAGACATCAGATCCAAATCTGTTTGCTTGTTCCATATGCACAATACTTATTGGTGAGCTTATAACATTTTGATTGACTATTTGCAAAAAATATGCACCTCCACGTCTAATGCCATTTAAGTCTTTATCAAATGGAGCACCAATTACCATAGTTTCATCCTTTATGCAAACTGTACTCCCAAACTCATCTTCTTGATCTACATCACTTAATGATATTTTAGTTTCTAACCATTCTGTTCCAATATTGGTATATAAATATGCACTGCCAGAACGGATACCATTGTGGCCATCATTTGGTGCTCCAACCAATAATTTATTTCCATCAACAGAAATACTTTCACCAAAACTACCCTCCCATTGCTGATCATTTGCAGCAATTTTATGAATTTCTTGCCACAATCCGTTTACTTTCTCGTAGACAAACACTTTACCATAACCACCCGGAGCTGAGGCGTAAATTCTGCCATTATAAATTTCTATTTCGGAACCAAATGCATAACTGGGTTCACTATCCTCAGGTTCTATTTTTGTTTCCACCCATTCTGAGCCATTCCATTCATAAATATAAATAAATCCGTAGCCGTTGCCATTATCACGAATTGGAGAACCAACAACTATCAGATCGTTTTCAATTTTACACTCCGAACCAAAATAGTCATTCGCGCTAGCATCTGAAGCAGTGATCTTAGTTTCCTGCCATACCGTGCCATCCCATTCGTAAATGTAGATAGCTCCAATATATTGACCAACTGGACCGTTCGATCTTGAGCCAACAACAATCCGTTCTTCATAAATATCTAAAGACGAACCGAACTGATCATGACTTTCACCATCCGAATTAGTGATTG
>JAHDDD010000174.1 GCA_020629535.1 Saprospiraceae bacterium | reverse complement strand
GCAACTTCATGATTTGGATGATCTGAAAAACCTGGGTAATACACTTTCGCAACCTTAGGATGCGCCTTGAGGAAATTTGCCAACTCTGTTGCATTTTCGCAAGCCCGTTGAACGCGGATATGCAGTGTCTTGATTCCACGTAATGTAAGGAAACAATCTTGGGGCCCAGGAACGGCTCCAACAGCGTTTTGTATGAACGCCAAGTCACTACCCAATTTATCATCATTTACAATGACCGCTCCAAGAACCACATCAGAGTGCCCATTGATATATTTTGTGGCTGAATGGAGAACCATGTCTGCCCCTAGATCGAGTGGATTTTGTAGATAAGGTGATGCGAATGTATTGTCAACGCATACAAGTACGTTCTTTCTCTTTGCTAATTTACAAATTGATTCAATATCTACAATTTTCAACATCGGATTGGTTGGGGTTTCAATCCAAAGCAATTTTGTGTTTTCATTGATACTGTCCTCTACCTTGTCAAGATCTGCCATATCGATGAAAGTCGATTTGATCCCAAACTGACTATAGACGCGAACCATTTGACGATATGATCCTCCATATAAATCATTGACGGCAAGAATTTCGTCACCTGACTTCAAAAGCTTTATAATAGCATCCATCGCAGCCAATCCACTTGCATAGCAAATGGCTTGTTTCCCATTTTCCAGGGCGGCCAAGTTTTCTTGCAAGGCATCCCTTGTTGGATTTTGGGTCCGGGCATATTCGTATCCCTGATGATCTCCGGGTGCCTTCTGAACATAGGTTGACGTTTGAAAAATCGGTGTCATTATCGCACCTGTCGATGGGTCCGGTCTGACGCCTGCATGGATCACTTTCGTTCCGAATTTCATAAGTATATATTAAGTCGCAATATTAGTCAAAATTAAGGGTGGATGTGAGAAATTGAGCAGGAGATTTTGTCAGTTTTTTACAACAAAGAGCAAAAAGATTGTCTCGATTCTTGCAATCATGATCGCAGACAAGAGATCGGATTCAACATCTTTACAATTACTACTGAAACTTGAGTTATACATGATGAAAAGCACTATTGCAAATATCCCCAAATCTTCTCTTTAATATCATCTTCAGGATCGTGTTGAACTGCATTCCAACCTGCTGCTTTTGCTGCCACTACGTTCTTCTCCATATCGTCAATGAATAGAAAAGAAGTAATGTCTTTGTTTTTCATTTCCTCTGTCACAAATTCGTAAATCTCTTGATCGGGTTTGCGCATGCCAATATAGTGCGTGTAATAAAAATCATCAAAATACTCACGCTTAAAATCTCCAATATTATGCACTCTTTGCATGTATGCGTCAATCCATTCTTCATGCAAAGGATTAATATTACTGAGAAGAAACAACTTGTACTCTTTTCGAAGATTGATCAGAAATGGTACATGATGAGCCTTCATGCCAACCAAAAGAGAATTCCAAGCCTCAACTATCTCTTCTGATTTTGATGAAGGAAACATTTGCTGAAAAGCAAGTATTAAATCTTCATTTTTCGACTTACCTGTTTCATGTAAAATCAAATGATCCATTAACGATGGTGGTATCGTATCCCAATTGAACGGAGTATTTAGGATGCGAGAAAAATTTGAAAAACATCTCTCATAATCAAGTTTCATAAAGATGTTTCCAAAATCGAAAACAATGGCTTCGTATTTTTTCAAATCAGACAGAAGATTTAAGCTTTTTCTTTAACTCAAACAATTCATCTCTATACTGGGCAGCCGAAATAAAATCAAGTTCCTTGGCGGCCTTTTTCATTTTATATTCTGTCGCCTCTATCAGTCCAACCAATTGATCAGAAGACATGAAATTCACAATTGGATCAGCTGCGACTGTTGGATTTTCGGGTTCAATATAAGCCTTCGATTTTTTGTTTCCTCTAATGTCCAAAATGGACTTTTGGTTCATGATTTCTTCCTTGGTTTTACTCACGGTTGTCGGAGTAATGCCATGCTCCTCATTGTAGGCCATTTGTACCGCACGTCTTCTGTTGGTCTCATTGATGGTGGTTTGCATACTATCTGTAATCTTATCAGCATAGAATATGACCAAACCGTTAGAATTTCTTGCGGCCCTTCCTGCTGTCTGGGTCAATGACCTTGCGTTTCTCAAAAAGCCTTCTTTGTCTGCATCGATGATCGCAACCAATGAAACTTCAGGCAAATCGAGACCTTCTCTCAAAAGATTCACCCCGACAAGTACATCAAACTCTCCCAGTCTAAGACCTCTGATAATTTCAACTCGATCGAGGGTATCCACTTCAGAGTGTATGTATCTCACCTTGACACCCATCCTAATTAAATAATCAGTAAGTTCTTCTGCCATCCTCTTTGTCAAAGTAGTTGCGAGAACTCTTTCATTCTGTTCCACGCGTTTTCTGACTTCTTCCATCAAATCATCTATCTGATTGATGCTTGGTCTGACCTCAATAGGAGGATCAAGCAATCCGGTCGGTCTTACAATTTGCTCGACGACCCAACCTTCGGTCCGCTCCATTTCGAATTCACCAGGGGTAGCAGATACATATATACGTTGGCCGGTGACAGCTTCAAATTCATCAAAATTAAGTGGTCGATTATCAAGTGCACTTGGCAGTCTAAAACCGTAGTTTACCAGATTTATTTTTCGTGCGCGGTCGCCACCCCACATTCCTCTTACTTGTGGCAATGTCACATGGCTCTCATCTACCACCAGCAGAAAATCATCGGGAAAATAATCCAGCATGCAAAATGGTCTGGTGCCTTGTTTACGTCCATCGAAAAATCTTGAATAATTTTCAATACCATTGCAATAACCGAGTTCTCTGATCATCTCGAGATCAAAAGTGGTACGCTCTCGTATGCGTTTTGCTTCAATGAACCTACCTTCTGCTTCAAAAAACTTTTCGTGATCATTGAGTTCATCTTCGATTTCACGAATGATTTGATTGAGTTTGTCTTTCGGAGCTACGTAAAGATTTGCCGGAAATATCGCTGCATGATCTAGACTCTCAATGCGCTTGCCAGTCTCCTTTTCTAATCTTTGGATGTCTTCAATTTCATCACCGAAAAAAACCACCCTGTAACCGAAATCTACATAGGGTAAATTTATGTCAACAGTGTCTCCACGTACTCTGAATGTCCCTCTCTTGAAATCTGTTTCTGTCCTTGAATACAATGATTCTACCAACTTATACAAAAACTGATTGCGAGACTGATGCATGCCCTTCTTCATCCTGATGATACCAGATTTATAATCTTCAGGATTACCCATACCATATATACACGATACTGAAGAAACGATGATTACATCTCGACGACCGGACAGCAAAGACGATACTGCTCGTAATCTCAACTTATCCACTTCTTCATTGATCGACAAATCCTTCTCGATGTACATATCAGAGTGGCTCATATAAGCTTCTGGCTGATAATAATCATAGTAGGATACAAAATATTCAACTGCGTTCTCTGGAAAAAATTCTTGAAACTCGGCATACAGCTGAGCCGTCAATGTTTTATTGTGGGTAAGTACCAAGGTGGGCCGCTGCAATTCTTTAATGACGTTTGCAACAGTGAATGTTTTACCAGATCCCGTGACACCCATGAGAATTATCTCGGGTTCTCCATCATTGATTGAATCTACCAATTCCTTGATGGCTTTGGGTTGATCACCAGTAGGGCTATATTTTGAAATCAGTTTAAATGACACGATTGCAAATTTAGTCAAAAATAAATCTTACGGCATGACATGAAATCAATTTACATTTTGGATATTCCTTTCTTCAGTGTCATCATCTGAGTCAGGATAATAATCAATATCATATTGAATACCTTTTTCTCCAAATGATTGACAAATTGCCTTGAGTCGAGAAATGGCTTGTTCTGTCTTAAGTAGAATTTCTCCTTCTATTATCAATGAATCTTCCTCTTGTTGGAAATGGGTTTCGATATGCAGCTCATGTATCTCTCCATTGATTTTTATTTCTTCGCCAATGACTCTGACTCGATGTTTTATTTCGTCAAGTGGAAATATTTGAGGCAAGTACATCTGCAATTCCTGCATATCAATGAATAATGATCCTAAAATTCTCACAGGAAAATTATAATGCTGTAAAATACTCCTTGACCATCATCAAAAGTTCTTCTGGCTTCTCTGCGTGGACCCAATGACCCGCTCCTTCTATCATTTTAATGGATGAGTTTGGAAAAACCTGCTTTATATGATCATGCGACTCAATGGTAATGTAATTGGATTTAGTTCCACCTACGAACAATGTATCTGTTAGGACAGGACCATTGACCGGATCATCGCTCACGTTGTCGTATGCGTCTGTAAGTAATTTTAAATTCATTTTCCACTGAAAACCGCCTTCGGAATTTCGCTTCAGATTCTTCATCAAAAATTGCCGCACACCGTATTCATCAATCATCTCGCTCAATTTTTCATCAACTTCATTTCTAGAAGAAAAAGAAGACGGTGTGATTGAATTCAATGCTCTCAAAATATAATCATGCATCCTCGGATATTCAACAGGAGCTACATCCACAACTACCATTTTGTTGATAAGATCAAAATGTCCTTCTGCAAATTTCATAATCGTCTTACCTCCCATAGAATGTCCAATGAGATTGACCTTTTCCAGTTCTTGACTTTCTATAAAATGAAGCAAGTCTTCGGCCAGTAATTGGTAATTGAATGCGTCGGTCCAAGGGGATTTCCCGTGGTCGCGTTGATCAATTAGAAAGACATTGAAATCTTCAGATAATTTTCGTCCAAAAGTTTTCCAATTGTCAAGCATACCCAAAAATCCGTGAAGTATGATGACGGGCTCTCCCTCGCCCATTGACTTATAGTTTAAATTGATACTCAATTTTTAATTTTATGTAAATCTAATGTTCTGTCAAGTAAAACCAAACCGATGTAAAAATATGACCTTTTTTACCTATTTAAAATACCAAATCTGGACATTGGAACCCGCTTGATATTCTTAATCTTCTTGATCTCAATACCTATTTCATCTTTTGAAATCTCCACTCTTTAATCATCCAAAATGACAAGACGCTAAATTGATTATTTCACGAAAGTGCTCTCGAAGACTTGCCCATTAATTCTCATTTGGAATATGCCATAAAGCAATAATTTGCTTTTGCTTCAAATGAAAAACCATCAATATGAAAATTCCAAAAAGAATTACACTGATTCCAATTTTTGTTATCATCGTTATGTCACCTTTGATCTTGATCGGACAAAATTGTTTTGACGCAGATTTTGAATCAGGAACTTTGGGTGGATATACCGCCTATCATGGTGAAATTACTCTTGAAGGAATGGTTTTGTTTCCAAATCAGGGACTATCAAGCACCCAACACAGGATTATGCGAGTGAGCGACGGTTACGATCCAATCGCTCAACAGTTTTGTGATCAAAATAAGAATCTTCTTGTTGCTGGATCCGGAACCGGGAAATATACATTGAGATTGGGCGATGTTGAAAATGGAGCCATGACTTCTAAGGTAACTCTCACTCTGGATGTGACAGATGAGGTTTCATTTTTTCTATTGAAATACGCTATTGTTATCAATGATCCTCAGCATGATCATGTAGTCCAACCAAGATTCGAATTAAACATCAAGGATGAAAACGACAACATACTCGAATGTGGCGAATATAAGGTGAGAGCTGCAGAAAATATTGAAGGGTTTGAATCTTGTGAAAGTTGGAGAGTCAGACCTTGGACAACCGCCGGATTTGAACTTGCATCCTATTTAGGTCAAAGAATAATGATAGAAATAATCTCAACCGATTGTGGACTTGGCGGACATGGTGGATATGCATACATCGATGCCACTTGCACACCCTTAGAACTTGAACTTGAATCATACTGTCCTGAGAACAGTTTTGCAAGATATGTAGTTACCGAAGGCTTTGAAGAATATGAATGGGCGACTGGCGAAACAACCCGGGTTCTTGAAATTGATGACCCTATGCCTGGTGACACATATGAGGTTACCGTGACCAGTTCTACCGGATGTACACTTATTCTGCGAGACACCCTCCCTGAATTCCCAAATATTGAAAATCTTGAACCATCCTATTTTGATGGACCGGATTCGTTGAATGTTTGCTTCGGTGAAGCAGTAATATATCGACCAACCGGCACAAACATCGATCAAGTCAATGCGTTAGAATTGGGGTACAGCTCCGATGAGTTTATCATTTATGCTGAAGAGGATCAGGTTTACAACTTCGTCACGGGTGACAATTTTGGCTGTGCATACGACACCACACAATTACATCTATTCGTGCAAAATCTTGATGTCGAATTTGAAACTATAAATTCATGTGATGGATTTGCAGACGGAGAAATCATTGTTAATAATATCAACAATATTTCACTTCAAACAGCACTAAACAATACAGATTATCAAGATAATTTTCATTACATAAATCTTGTGCCGGGGGAGTATGTGTTGAATTTAAAATATGGCGACAATTGCGAAGTTTCAAACACCATTTTAATCCTGGAAAAGGAAGTTCCGGAACTACAAGATATACAAGTTACACCTTCTACCTGCAACAAAGAAAATGGCGAGATTAAGATGATTTCAAATTACTTTGGACCTCCATTTCAATATTCGATTGATGGCTCTGATTTTTCAAGCCAGTCCACTTGGAATGACCTTCACGGAGGTTCGTATGTGATAAAATTTAGGCATGGCGATGATGGCTGCGAAAGAGAAGCAATTGTGCTGGTACCTTCTTATGATCCACCTGAATTAAATGTAATTCAGGTAGACAGTAGTCTTTGTAGTAACAACAATGGTAAAATAGTTCTCGATGCAAATGATGGCTACCCTCCTTTGCTCTATTCGATAGATGGAGTAACTTTTATTGACAGCAGCAGTTTTCACTCATTGTATCCATCAGAATATACTTTATTTGTAAAAGATGCCTCTGATTGTAGAGATACGATTTCCGTGAACATCTATGGCGCTCCTTACGTGGAGATCGACAGTATAGAAACAAGACCTGCCACTTGTGAAGAAGATAATGGTACAATTATCGTTGCCGTTTCTGATTCTCTGCTACCCTACCATCTCTATGTAGATTCTGTCTTATCAACCATTCCAAAAGCCAGAGGAATTTCAGGTGGCGTGCACCATATCTCTACCATTGACCATAATGGATGTGAAGATGAAATGACTACCTTCGTAAATGAAATTCCTGCGCCAACCATTGACTCAATCATATACGCCCATCAGGTTTGCAGCGAAGAATTATTGAACATTAAAATCTTGGCAAGCTCACACAATGACAGCCTCCGATATGGTATCGATGCTGGATTGTTCAAGGCAGAAAATTCTTTTGATGTTCTACCTGATGAATACATTTTTAGTATTCAGGATGATACGGGATGTATCATTGACTCAATGGTCGTAGTTCATTCTGACGAATGGTTGAGCATGCCCAATATTTTCTCTCCTGACAATGACGGATTATACGATTTTTTCTGCTGCCCAACATTAGACAACATCGAAGTCATTGAAGAATTCTTCATATACGATCGATGGGGTAATAGTGTTTTTTCAAGAACCAATGCACCGTTTACCGAAGAAACATGTTGGGATGGCACATTCAACAGCAGAAATGCAGAGAATGGCGTTTATGTCTATTTCATTAAAGTTCGATTCTATGACGGTAGGGTTATTTGCAAACTGGGAGATGTGACGGTGGCGAGGTGAGTGATGGTTGGTTGATATTAGCTGAAAGAGGTCCTCAAAACTGACTATTGCTTTTCAAAAAAGATCTTTTTTATTGTTTTACAATAATTATTTATTGTTTTATATAGTTTTATTACTAAATTGCAATAAATAATTATCGTTATGGATGTACTTACGGTCTTAAAACACGCAATCAACGCCTTTTTCTTTGTCTATTTGATCATCGCTTGTTTGTGGATGATTCCCCCGATAAATGGTACGCCGGGCTTGGACTTTATCAATGTAATCAACAACACAGTCACCAATGGTTCTGGAGGACCAGTTGAAGAAATTGAAGGAGCGTTTTATTGGTATCAATTGATTTGGTTTACATTTCACATTATCATGTTTCTGTTGATTTTGTTTTTCTTCAGAAAATTTGTTTTGCATTCTGTAGTTGGAGAATCTTTTGACAAGTCAACAAGAAAGTACTTACGGTATGCAGGTATTTGTTGCATCATTTATGGCGCAATAAGAGTTTGTACAGATGTAATTGGACCACTGGCGTATTATTGGCGAGGAGCGCAAGATTATCTTGTGATGTTATCAATGGATTTTGTAGGATTTGGATCTCCTTTTTTCACTTTGATTATTGGTCTCTTCTTCATGTATTTATCGAAAGTTTTGGCACTGAGTGAAATGATTCATCATGAAAACGAATTGACAATATGAGTATAGTGATCAATATTGATGTAGTCATGGCTCAACGAAAAATTCGAAGCAATGAGCTTGCAGAAAAAATCGGAATAACCCAAGCCAATTTATCCATTCTAAAAACAGGTAAAGCCAAAGCCATCCGCTTTTCTACATTGGAAAAAATATGCGAAGCTCTTGATTGTCAACCGGGTGATATTTT
>JAHDDD010000173.1 GCA_020629535.1 Saprospiraceae bacterium | reverse complement strand
CCAATATCGTGATTCCACTCATTATCATGCTGGCTAAAAAGCAATTCAACCCTGTAACCAAAAAAATTATTACAATTCAAATTCTCTGGACTATCTTTTCTGTAGTTGTCTTTTTTATAATCGCCATAATAGTAGATGGTGTATTGCTTGGAAGCTCTTTAGATCTTGCCTTAATTTATATGATCCCATGCATTTTAGTTAATGTCTTTATTATCCTCAGAAATTCGGTTGAACTAGACAAGAAGCAAAGATTGCGCTATAGCCCAAAATTCAGTTTAATATAGCTTATTCCGACACTGACAGGTCATTGTCATGTAATTGGCGGGTTTATTTTAAGGCAATTTTTCAGTAAGGTTTGAATATTTGTCTAAAATATCACCATGACTAAAAAAATCGCAGTTAGTGCATTTGCTGTATTTATTTTCCTTCAAATTTCAAGAGCACAAATCAGTAAAAGTTCTGAGCTCTTCCTGGAATTAAAAAAACAAGACAGCACTTTATTTGAACTAGGTTTCAATCAATGCAACTTTGAATATCTTGACAAGGTAATGCATCAAGACCTTGATTTCTATCACGACCAAAATGGGCTTCAAAACAGAAATACCTTTTTTGAAAATACTCGCAGATATATCTGTTCAAATCCCAAACAAAAGCCAATTCGCAAATTAGAAGCTAATAGCTTGGAAGTATTCCCTCTGTCCAAAAATGGGATCACTTATGGTGCTATACAAAATGGGATTCATCACTTCTATCTGAGAGAAAATGATAAAGAAGACGTTTTGACCAGCACAGCCAAATTCACAAGTGTTTGGATATTGGAAAATGAGACTTGGAAAATGAGAGAAGTGCTGAGTTATGACCATCGAGATTCAATGGCACCAAATCATAAAAGTCTTCTCGAAGTATTACTACAAGAAAACAATGTTCCAGCATTGGGAATTGGTATAATAGAAAGTGGGAAATTGACCAAAGTTGAAGTTTACGGCACCTTAGATAAAAAGACGATAGCTCCTTATAACACAATTTTTAAAGTAGCCTCATTGACCAAACCGGTTGTTGCTTTGATTACATTAAAACTTATTGATAAAGGATTACTAGAGCTAGATGAACCTCTTTATAAATACTGGATTGATCCAGATATCAAAAACGACAAACGGTATAAAAAACTGACGCCTAAAATAATTCTAACTCATCAAACAGGTTTTCCAAATTGGCGGTGGATGAATGAAGAAGGCAGGCTTGCATTTCAATTTGACCCTGGAGCCGAACATCAGTACTCAGGCGAGGGTTTTGAATATTTAAGGAATGCCATCGAGAATAAGCTCGACAAAAGTTTAGAAGAACTTGCAACTGAACTTTTATTTGAACCACTAAATATGTCGAATACCCACTTTTGGTGGAATGAAGAAATGGATGAAACAAGATATGCTCAAAACTTTGACATAGAAGGTAATCAAATGGAAACTGCAAAATATTTTACTGCAAATGCAGCAGCAAATCTCTTAACCACAGTTGAAGATTATGGAAAGTTTTTGGCTCATGTTATTGATGGTGCCGGACTTTCCAAACATCTTTTTGAGGAAATGCAAAAACAACAAGTGAAATTAAAAGAAAGAAGTTATTTTGGATTGGGCTGGGAGATTCTGACCGAATTCAATGATGATGAATTTGCCTTATTGCATTCAGGAAGAGATCCAGGCGTAAACACTTTAGCTGTTTTGTATCCAAAATCAAAAAATGGATATTTAATATTTCTAAATGGCGATAACGCATTGCCCATCTTTGAAGAACTATTGACAAAGAAACTATACTTAGGAAATGAACTATGGAATAGAAGATAAATGGGGACTAACAATTTGTGATAGCGCGCATTTCTTTGAATTGTAGAAAGACGGCGCATACAATCATCAGTTAAGTAAACTCATCTGCACCTGTTTTAGGGAGGGTCCAATTGACCCATTGACCCATTGACCCATTGACAAATTGACCCATTGCCACATCGATCACCGAATAACCCAATGCACCGCGAGCCCAACATTTGGCAAACCATATCTTTTGCTCACCAAAGATTCTTGATCGGACCAAGTTTGATAAGATAGCCTAAGGAAACTTTGCAGACGATCATTTAGCGGATACATAAGCTCAACACCTAGATGCAATGACAAGCTTGACTTATATTCTCTTGTATTGTCTGCATTCCAATCAAAAGGTATGAACTGATCATCAAGCTGTTTGCCTCTATATTGTTGCCAAATGTTGATTCCAACTCCTCCAAAGATGCCAAGAGACATCTTCTCCATTGGCTTTCTAACGTGGAAGGTAACTGGAATGGTTAATCTATTGATATTGTTGTATTCCCTTAATTCTCGTTTTATCAATTTCTCAACATCCTGAAAACTGTAGGTGGGAATTTCTCCTTCTTCGGTAATCCTTAGTTTTATCAAAACATTTTCCTGGACGGTTTGATGATATGTGCTGTCATACTCTATCACAGAATTGGTTTGTGTAAAATTCAGTCCTGTCTGGATACCAAATTGTGGATTTATATTATACCTTAACTCCAAAGCCGTTCCCCAGGTTTCTAACTGGCGCGTCAAAGATTCCCGTTTTGGAATATAACTTCCTTCCACCCAATCTTGGTCAGTCATCTCAGCAGCAGATAACTTTGTAAATTGTCTTCCATAAACTGCCGAGATTCCAATTTGCCACTTGTAAACAAAATAACTTGGATCTTTGGGAACATTGTTCAATCCTTCATATAGGTTTTGTGCGTGCGTATGAACGGTATCCTCGTATACTTCAAGAAACTTACTTATTGAATCAGAAGCAATGTCAATTTTTTCAATTAAATCACTTTCTTCAATTTCTTTATTTTCAATGGATTTCTCAGCTTCCCGGACCGAAGGTAAATCAGCTTCATGCATTTCATTTTCTTCTTCATCAACAATTTCTTTGACATCTACATTGACTTTAGGAATGCTACTTGAAATCCCATTTTCGGGTTTCTTTTCTCTTGCCTCTGCCGATGAGAAGCTTTCATTGGATGAGGAAGTTTCATTGTTTGAGTTGTTTGATTCATTTTTAATAATTGATAAATTTTCATGATTGCGATGGATTACAATTGTAGGTTCTCGATATTGCAAATTTTTAACTTTGTCTTTATTTGATTGTGTATTTATTTTTTGATCCGATGCTTTGGCACCGCCTGACGTGATAAGTTTTGTGTTGGTTTCATGAAGCGTCTGAACAATATCATTATTTGCCGCATCATTGTCATCAACCAATGGTACAGATGAGTCTATTTCATGGTTGCTAGTATTTTCATTTATTTGTTCTGAGACAGATTGACTTTTTGTATTCACATCTTGATCTCCTAAAGCCGCATACGAAAACCAAAGTAAGCCCGACAGAACAAGTCCACCAAAAAACCAGAAGAAAATAAATCTTCGTTTACGAGGTTTCTCATTCTGAAGCCTTTCCCAAAGTTGATTTTCATCAAGCTCTGACTCGTGGCTCAGAATGTGTTCTTTAAATATATCATTGGCATCCTTTTTCATCAGATACGGATTTTTGAAAGTTCATTAATTTTTTGCTGAAGAATTTTTCTGGCTCTAACGTATTGCGATCTCGAACTGCTTTCTTTAATATTCATTCTGTTTGCAATTTCCTTGTGGCTAAATCCTTCAATGGCAAAGAGTGCGAATACTTGCTTGTATCCAGAAGGCAAATTCATCACCAGACTTACGATTTCTTCATGACTTAGCTTTGAAACTCCCTCTGGTTCAATCACTGGATCATTAGGAAATTCTTCTAAAGATTTTTCGACCCTGAGATACTTCTTTTGATTTTTATTAAATGCCTGATAAATAATGATCTGACGCATCCAAGCATAAAATGCTTTCTCCTCTTCTCCTTTAAAACTTTTGACTTTCTGAAAGACGACAATCAAAGCATCCTGCAACAAATCTTGGGCGTCGGATTGGTTGTATGCGTAAATCTTACAAACCGTGAGTAAACGCTTTGAATAGGAGAAGACCAGCTCCTTGAAAGCTGTCTCTTCTCCTTTTCTTAATCGATATATGAGCGACTTAAAGTTCAATTAATATTTTCTAAAAAGGTTGTACATATAAGTCCATTGTAACTTCATCTACCGCCCCGGGATAAAGTGAATCATCCGTGACTATTATATTCTCGCCAATGTCAATAAACCTTATGAACATTCCTTCAGGTAAATTTAAGTATTGTATCTGACATCCTTCTTCAAGTACTTCGAATCCCTGTGATACATATCTAGCTGTATATTCTCCAGTAGCTTCTCCATCCATGTAATCAAATGTTGCATGAAGTACATAATTGTTAAGATTGACATCAAATATTGTCCAATCGATCATATATAAGTTTAAAATGATTCGTGTACCGGTCTGCATAATTAAGGTATCAACTTCATAACTATAGCCAATCAAACTATCTTTACCCATATCCCAATTCTTTCCATTGTAGTCAATATAAAGACCTGGACTTTGAATCTCTGAGCATGAGGTAATGGTTCCTGCTGATATGTTGCTTTCTACTGGCAACTCCAATGGTTCACTTGCGAGTTCATTCACCAAATCCACAGCATGAATTGTCACTGTAGATGCGTCACAATATGGGATAATAAATTCAAATGGTTCCCCATCTTCCAATGATAACACGAACTGGCTAGCGCCTAACCAAACAACGACATACCCATCTGTCACAGGTTGGCCATCGCAATCGACAACATTCCCACTTACAGTAATAAGATCCTCTTCCAATGGCTCAATGTCAACAACAATTATTTCATCTTCTGAGAAAGGACCAATGCTTTCAGTATGGAATGGCTCTCCACAAGGATCTAGAAGATGGATCAATAACTCCTCATCCTTTGGCACTTTACCGTTAAAATATCCTCTTTGTCCGGTCCAACCATATGAGCAAGTACCATTTGCAACAAAGGTGATCTTAATTTGTGTATCTTCTAAAGGTGAACCGTCAGCAGTCACAAAACCTTCAAGCGTAATCAATGGAAATGGTACATCACAATTCCAAAATGAAAAATGACTAACCTCTCCGACGTATACGCCGTTTTGCAAAGTTGCTGCACCTTCTTCTTCCCAAATTCCAGACTCTTCATTAAAGTGCCAAAGCGGAATTGTCGAAGGAGCATTTCCTTGAAGCTCTTCTGGAACGGGTAGCTCAATGGTTGATGTAGTTCCTTCAGGGAGTTGCAAAGCATTGCCTGCATTGTCAGTTAGCTCTACTTTGATCATACCATAAGACGCCAATGCCATTGTTTCTCCTTCAGTATCTACCCCAGTCAAATCACCTGGCATTTGCAAGTAGGTACTTGGCTGTGATGGGTCTAACCATTGACCCAAAACCTGTACTTCACCTGTGTACGTCCCACCTGATTCTTTCTGATAAACACCCTCGGGCAAAGATATATTTGAACCTCCTCCAAAATCAACGGCTCCTCCGTTTGTTGTATTAATCGTGCCTCTCAAAGTCTCAGTGATCATTTGAATTTGAACCACAGTCTTTTCTCCAACTTCAGGATAAACCCTTCTGGACCCATCAAAAAATCCATCTTTTCGAACCACTATTTGTGACCCTTGTTCATCGAAATCGATATCAATGAATTCAAATAAACCTAATTCATTGGTTGTCCTTGTATCTCCTGCAAAGAGAACAAGTGCATCTTCAATGGGTACACCATTCTCATTGGTAATCTTTCCAACAACATTTCCTACAACCACAATTTGGGGATCATTGGTGTCTACTGTTGTTGGGTCCATATTATCAAACTCATCTCTTTGACAGGAGCTCATTAAAAATATTAAGGCTAGAAAGCTTAGAACTATATTTCTCATTACATTTAATTTAAATTTAATCAATAGTGATTCACACGTGCTTCATCTCTTAATTTGACGAAATCAGAAAAAGCTGCATGGTACTTTAAATTATTTTAATTTTTAAAAACATAGCCTTATTTACGGGGGTTTATAACCAAAGATGTTTGATGAAATTTAGGTCAGTCAGCTTATATTCTAATAATTTAGAAGATCAATGGGAATTCTATCATTCTTTTCTTCCGAACATTTGCACCGACATTAAAAATGGCAAATTCACCATTAATACGAAGGAAAGTGCATTGACATTTATCCAATCAGATCATGCATTTAAATACCATTATTGCTTCTTGATTCCTCAAAATAAATTGCAAGACGCTTTGACCTGGACCGAAAATAGAATTCAAATTATTGACATAGAAGAAAGCAAGAAAACACAATTTTTTGAAAGTTGGAATGCGGAATCCTTTTACTTCTAAGACGGAAATGAGAATGTTGTAGAATTCATCGTAAGATATGATCTTGAAAATCAAAGCGAAGATCCATTCGACGAAAGTCAAATCATCAGCTTCAATGAAATCGGGATGCCTGTCCATGGAATTAAACCATATAACCTCCAACTACAAAATCAAATTGGGACATCACTCTGGCGCGGCGACACGGAAAGATTTGCTGTTCATGGCACACAAGAAGCGTTATTCCTTATCCCAGACCGGACAATAAAGAAACATTGGTTTCCTACATCCGTCCCGACCCAAAGTTCTGATTTCAAACTTGTACTTACACACAACCAAAGGGAATTCTATGTAACTTTTGAAAACGAAAAGCTTAACATTGTGAGTGAAGCGCATCAAAACCATGTTTGAAAAATACATTGAAAAGATTACATCGGTCCTTGATCTCGACCAACCAGCAATTAAAGAAATTTGCAATCGTCTCGATCAAAAGGAATTGAAAAAAGGAGAATTCTTTTTAAAAGAAGGTCAATATTCAAATCTTGAAGGTCATGTTGAAAGAGGCATTCTTCGCAGTTTTATTCTGGATGATGGTCTGGAAAAAATCATTGAATTTCATCAAAAGGGTGATTTGATTTCTGATTATCGCAGCTATATGCGCAGCACAGCTGCAAGTTTTTCAATCCAAGCCATAACAGATGTAACACTCACAGTGCTATCGAAAGATGCCGCCAACGAATTAGCAAAAATTATTCCTGGATGGGAAAAATTGGAAGGGAAATTCTTTGAGTATCTGGCTTTAAAAAAGCAGAGACAAATGGAGTCATTGATAGAACACAGTGCTGAAAAACGGTACCTGTATTTGTTAGAACATAAAGCACATCTTCTTCAAAATATACCTCAGTATTACCTCGCTCAATATGTAGGAGTCAGAGCAGAAAGCCTAAGTCGAATTAGAAAGAGATTGAGTCAAAACAAAGAAAGGCCCTGAATAAATTCAAGACCTTCCTAGACGTAATAGATAATTAAACAATTCCCTTAGTCCAAATCCGTAGTTCTACCCAAAGGAACATTTATACCTACTTGTACTACCCGGTTTTGTTGTTTGTATTCTTCTGATCCAATATTGACTGGTTCGTTCAGACTTCCCAGACCATGGTTGTAGCGTGCATATACACTTGCAAATCCATTCCAGTCAATGAGCAATCCAAGGGCTGCTCCAAAATCAACTTTGTTGTAATAGTCTGAATCGTACACAGAGTACTTATCGCCACTCTTAGGGTCTACTTTCGCTGAGACCATATAACCAAGAGTTGGTCCAAATTGGAAATGTAGCAAGTCAAATGGCTGCACACCCAACATAAGTGGAACATTGATGTAGCCAAGATTCAAATTGTGAGAATCGCCTTTTGATCCTGCTTGCGAAAACTGAATGGCAGGGTTAAATGAAAAAACACCCCAGTCCATCAACGCATACGCCCCAATGTTAAATCCTATTTTGAAATCAGATCTGTCTTGAAAAAGGATTGAAGTTTCTTCTCCAATTTCTTCGAAGAACGGATCATCCAAATTGATTCCAGAAGAGTAATCAATGTTTGTAAAATTAAGACCAGCGGTAATTCCATATTCCGTTTGGGCACTGGCTGAGTTTGTAAACAATGAAATTGTACAAACTGATAAAAAGATTAAAACTAAATTTTTCATGTTCATATTCATTAGGTAAAACAATAGTTTTTTCGATTATATAGATTCAAAATTTTCAGACAGTCACGAATGGTGGTATGCGAAATAATTTCTCAAATGTTATTCTCTTACTAAAATCCTCCTTAAAGTAGGTCTAGATTGTTCCAAAATGGCAATAACTAAAATACCGCATTAAAATTGAGTCAATGTTTTCGGGTATTAGAAAGCAGAAGGCAAACAAGACAATTTGGAAAAATCCTCGTCACCGAAATTCAATGTTTTTAACAGATTTCTTGAGATATTATTAACCAATCTTCTGCACTTATTAATCTTCATTTTTTGTCTACTGCACAAAAAAGAAGCAAAAAAACTTGTGCTAAGCTCATTCGAAGCACCCACCGCTGTAAAGCCTTGGCCTATGGACAAAAGATATCGAGAATTCGTGATGGCGAGATTTCGCGAATTATCTCTGTACTAAATAGATGTTCCACTCGTTCCATTCAAGACGTAAAATCTAATTCAAAAGGTCATAGCTTGTTAGTAATGCACCCAGTATTGGAAAATAAAAGTAAATTGAAACTATTTTAATTTTGTTTGAAATATACAAGAGCCTCTACTTGTAACAAACCAAAAAAGTATAGCCTTCCCGATTTGGTGGGTGTGGGAGCCAGCCATGGTGGGCCGCTTTAAATCGGGATGATTTTTTGGTTTC
>JAHDDD010000172.1 GCA_020629535.1 Saprospiraceae bacterium | reverse complement strand
TGGAAGCGGCAGATCTTGAACCTTACAAAAATGGAGACAAAGTAGCACTCAATGCAGGAGCCATCCATTATTCAGATGCAATCATCAAAGACAGCGAAGGTCTTACCGATGACGAAAACAAAATATTCGATGCTTCTGAGCTTCCAAAGCAAGACTTTTTTGCAGATGATGAATATAAAAAGGAAACTGCTACGTTCTTTAAGGGTCTCATTGAATAATATATGAAAAACATCATTTTTGCCCTTACTTGTGCAGCCTTCGTAATCAGTGGTTGCTCTGATCCCAATTCAATTGGTTCAGGCCTATTACAGAATGAAGAGATTTTTGTTGACTTCACTGATACAGTGAGAGTCCCCGCCAAATCTTCTTTAAGTGATACATTCACAATGTATCGATTAGATAAATATTCCATTGGAGAATTAAATGATCCCTTGTTTGGCAAAACAACGAACATGCTCTTCATGAGTGTAGGATTCAACAATGCCGCTCCTGAATTTTCAGGAATAACACTTGACTCCATTATTCTCAAAATACCATATGACCTTGATGTCACATATGGGGATACGTTAGCTTCTCACCACGTTGAAGTTTTTCAGATAGATGAAAATTATACCGATTATACAAGAAATGTAATCGGAGCAGATTCCATCTTTGCTACCACTTTGGTAAACTTTGATGAAATGAACAAACTGGGAGAAGTTACCATGATTCCTGGATATAAGGATACGCTCGCATACTTCAACACTGATCCTGAGGTAGACTCCCTTCAATTGGAAATACCTCAATTGAGAATACGTCTGGACAATTCCTTTGGAGAACAATTCATTGATATGCCAGATAATTTGGTAAATGATGAAACTTTCCAAAACATTGCCAAGGGTTTTGTAATCAGAGCAACGCCAGAAGATAATGCAAGCAGTTACATTGGACTGGATTTTACAAATCCGTTTTTAAGACGACTGATCTTTTATTTCAAAGAAGGTGGAGTTAACCAACTGTATGAATTTGAATTGGGAAATTTTTCACATTGTTATGTTGAACAAGATTATTCTGGTTCACAGTTGGGTCAGTTTTTAGAAGATCAAAATGGTGATCAGGAATTGCTCCCTCTCCAGTCACATGTCGGAGGAATTATTGAATTAGACTTGTCAGGTCTACTGCCTTTTAAAGATAAAGCCATCAATAATTGTTTATTGGAATTATCTGTAGCAAATATTGATGATTATGATTTTGACCAATTTCCACCACCCGAAAACATAACCCTCTCATTTATCAATGATAATGGGACAAGAATTGCGATTTCCGACGCAGGTTTATTGATAAATGGTGGACTTCCGACCATTAACAACCTATTTGGCGGAAATAAAACAGAAGATGACCAAGGAAATGTGGTGTATACTATGAACATCACAAATCATGTTATAAATTTGTTAGATGGACAATATGGAGACAATACTTCCATATTCGTCACCAACCTTAATAGAGGCACAACACCAAACCGGTGCGTTTTTAATGGGAATGGAGCACTAGAACCTAATCCTCAGTTGAAACTGATTATTACGGAACCCTAACTAAAATTATATGTGTGGAATAGTCGCATACATCGGGAAAAGACAAGCTTACCCGATTTTAATGGATGGACTTAAAAAAATGGAATACCGCGGGTACGACAGTGCTGGTGTTGCATTACTTAATGGTAGCCTCAATGTCTATAAGAAAAAAGGTAAAGTTCATGAACTCGAGTCTTTTGTAAATAAGACTGAATCTAACACTTCTGGCACCTCAGGAATGGGTCACACAAGATGGGCCACACATGGACCACCAAATGATGTCAATGCACACCCTCATACCTCAGGTTCAGGAGAATTGGTAATCATTCATAACGGAATCATTGAAAATTATGCTACGTTAAAGGATGCATTGATTGAGTTGGGTCATGAATTTAAAAGTGAGACTGATACAGAAGTATTGATACACCTCATCGAAGAAATCCAAACAAAATATAAACTACCGATAGACGAGGCCGTAAGACGTGCACTTGAGAAAGTAGTTGGTGCTTACGCAATCGTTGTGATGGATAAGAAAAATCCTGATTTGATCGTAGGTGCTAAAAAATCAAGTCCTTTGGTATTCGGTTTAGGAAAAGATGAATACTTTCTTGCATCTGATGCAAGCCCCATTATAAAGTACACCAACAAAGTCATCTATCTGGAAGATGAAGACGTAATTTCATTTCATAGAGATGGTGATTACAAAATTGTCAATCTTCAAAACAAACCTGCAAGTCACGAAATCAAAGAGCTCGATCTCAAATTGGAAGAACTTGAAAAAGGGAACTTCGAACATTTCATGCTCAAGGAAATTTACCAGCAGGTTGATTCCATTGAGCAATGCATGAAGGGAAGAATCAATGCAGCCGAAGGTTGGGCAGTATTGGGTGGAATGAGTCAGTATCTCAAAAGAATTTCTAACTCTAAGAGAATTATTTTGACAGCTTGCGGAACGTCCTGGCATGCAGCATTGATCGCTGAATATCTTTTTGAAGACCTAGCGAGAATTCCTACTGAAGTAGAATATGCTTCAGAATTCAGATATAGAAATCCGATTATCAATGATGATGATCTAATCATAGCCTTGTCACAGTCCGGTGAAACGGCTGATACTTTGGCCGCCATAGAAATTGCCAAAGAAAAAGGAGCATTGGTTTACGGTATTGTCAATGTAGTAGGTTCAACTATTGCAAGAACAACTGATTGTGGATCTTACATTCACGTTGGTCCGGAGATTGGTGTTGCTTCGACCAAAGCATTCACTGGTCAGCTGAGCGTACTCACTCTAATGGCCCTCTATCTTGGACACATGCGAGGTAAAATCTCCGAAGGAAAATACCGAAGACTCTTGGCTGCTCTAGAAGCAATCCCTCAAAAGGTCGAACAAATACTCGAGAAAAACGATCAAATAAAATACATCGCAGGAGAAGTTAGAAATGCACACAACGCATTATATCTCGGACGTGGATATAACTTCCCTGTTGCTCTTGAAGGAGCATTGAAATTAAAAGAGATTTCATACATACATGCAGAAGGATATCCAGCTGCGGAAATGAAACACGGCCCTATTGCATTGATTGACATGTACATGCCTGTTATTGTAATTGCAACCAATCAAAGCGCATACGAGAAAATCGTTAGTAACATTCAGGAAGTAAAAGCAAGAAAGGGAAAAGTTATAGCCATCATCACTGAAGATGATAAAAAAATAAGAGAGATGGCAGACTTTGTTATTGAGGTACCTTCGACAGAAGAACCATTGACTCCTTTACTTTCTGTAATTCCACTTCAATTATTGGCTTACCATATCGCCGTCATGAGAGGCTGTGATGTGGACCAACCAAGAAATTTAGCTAAATCTGTAACAGTAGAATAAAATTATGAGCATGACACATAACATGGTTTACAATACAACGAAGGTGAACTTAATCATACCGGAATATGGAAGAAATATCCAAAATATGATTGAGTACGCAAAAGGTATTGAGGACAATGAACAAAGACAATTGTTTGCCAACTATATAGTAGACTTGATGCTTCAAATGGCTACGAGTTCAAGAAACAACAATGAATTCAGAGATAAGATGTGGTTGCATTTTTTCAAAATTGCCGACTACGATATCGATGTACTTCCTCCAAATGGAGAAGTGCCAAAAAGTGAAGAATCTGCTCTTAGACCTGCAAGGGTTGTATATCCAAACAATAATTCTAAGTACCGTCACTATGGTCAATTCGTCCAAAAGATGATCCAAAAAGCGATCCAAATGGAGGAAGGACCAAAGAAAGAAGAGTTCAAAAACCTTATTGGTTCATACATGAAGCTCGCTTACAAGAACTGGAGCCGCGAGCATTATGTCAATGATGAATCAATAAAAGAAGAACTTAAAAATATGAGTGATGGTCTTCTTACTCTCGATGATGATATCGTATTAAATAAAATTCGAGCTGCGAATAAAGTTCACAATCCAAGCCACCACAAAAATCATCGAAATAAAAGAGGTGGTGGTAGAGATCACAAACGATTTAAAAGAAGAAGATAATCTTCGCCCTATAAATCAACTTCCTTTTTTAACTTTTCATCTAGGGTATCAATCAGGTGCCCTTTTCAGGTTCAATGTCTCTTCGAACCAATAGCATACAATTAAGTCTATAATCTAAAGAATTCAGTCGAATTTTCGTGATGTCAATTCTCGTTTTTCACACAAATAGAATTAACTTTTAGGATCAAATTTCAAACAATGAAAAGTCTACCTATCCTTAAGGTTTTAATCCTGTTTCTAGTTGTCGTCTTCTTACAACCAAGCCCATTGATGGGACAAAAAAAGAAGAAAAAGGAAAAAGAAGAAAATGCCATTGAAGTAAAATCTAATTTAGAAGAACTCAGCATTCCCGGTCTAAAATTCAGATGTGTAGGACCAGCATTTACATCTGGTCGTATTTCTGATTTTGCTGTTAATCCTGACAAACCACATGAATATTATGTGGCAGTATCTTCAGGAGGTGTGTGGAAAACAAACAATGCAGGTACCACATATAAGCCAATTTTCGATTCTCAAGGATCATATTCTATTGGTTGTGTGACCCTAGACCCAAACAATCCAAACACCGTATGGGTCGGTACTGGAGAAAACAACAATCAACGAAGCGTTGCCTACGGAGACGGCATTTACAAATCAACAGATGGAGGAAACTCCTGGAAGAAAATGGGACTTGAAAATTCCGAGCACATCGGAAAAATAATTGTCCATCCTGAAAACTCAAACAAGGTTTGGGTGGCAGCTATTGGTCCACTTTGGAGTAGTGGTGGTGACAGAGGTGTGTACCAAAGTAACGATGGTGGAAAAACGTGGAACAAAACGTTGGACATTGATAAACATACAGGCGTCACAGATCTAATTATACATCCCGAAAATCCAGACATTCTATATGCTGCAGCATTCCAAAGAGCAAGACATGTATTTACCTATCTTGGTGGTGGTCCGGGATCGAGTATCTACAAGTCTATCGATGGTGGCGAAACTTGGAACGAAGTAAACAATGGACTGCCAAACGTAGATCTCGGTAGAATTGGACTAACCATCTCTCCTGCCAACCCGAGTGTCGTATACGCCACCGTTGAGGCAGCTGATGGAAAAAGTGGCTTCTTCAAATCTACAAACGAGGGCGCCAGTTGGGAAAAACAAAGCAGCTATGTAACAAGTGGAAATTACTATCAGGAAATTATAGCAGATCCTGTAGACTACAACACCATTTATGCAATGGATACATGGATGCACGTAAGTCGTGATGGCGGAAAATCTTTCAATCATGCAGGTGAAGACACTAAGCATGTCGACAATCACTGCATTTGGATCAATCCTCAAAACAATAGCCACTGGCTAGTGGGTTGCGATGGGGGTATATACGAAACATGGGATGCAGCTAAAACATGGGACTTTAAAGCAAATTTGCCGGTAACCCAGTTTTATAAAGTAGCCGTGGATAATGATTCTCCATTTTACAACATCTACGGAGGAACGCAAGACAATTTTTCTATAGGTGGACCAAGTAGAACCACTCACAATCATGGAATTATGAATTCTGATTGGTTTGTTACCCATGGAGGAGATGGTTTCGAAAGTCAGGTCGATCCTGAAAATCCAAACATCGTCTACTCCCAATCACAATATGGCGTACTGGTTCGCTATGACAGAATGAGTGGTGAAGAAGTTGGGATTCAACCTAAAGAAAGAAAGGGTGAAAACGGATATCGCTGGAATTGGGATGCTCCTCTACTCGTAAGTCATCACAAACCTGGAAGACTTTACTTTGCGGCAAATAAAGTATTCCGCTCAGATGATCGCGGAAACAGTTGGGATGTAATCAGTGATGATCTTACTCAGCAAATAAATAGAAATGAACTCAAAATCATGGACCGGGTTTGGAGTATGGACGCTGTCGCTAAAAATAGATCTACTTCCCCATATGGTACCATAGTAGCTTTCTCAGAATCTCCAATTGATGAAAATCTATTGGTTGTTGGAACAGATGATGGCCTTATCCAAATCAGTAATGATGGAGGAGAAAACTGGAAGAAAGTTTCACAAATAAATGGTGTACCAAATCAAAGCTATGTCAATGCTGTCTATTGTTCGCAACACAATGAGAACGTAATCTATGCAGCATTCAACCATCACAAATACGGAGATTTTAAACCGTACATATTAAAAAGTGAAAACAAAGGTCTTAGCTGGAATAAAATTAGCAACAACTTACCAGAACGTGGAAGTGTATACGCTATTGAAGAAGATCATATAGATTCTGACCTTTTGTTTGTAGGTACAGAGTTTGGCGTCTTCTTTTCTCCGAATGGTGGAAAAGAATGGAAGCAAATCAAATCCGGAGTTCCTACTATCGCTGTCAGAGACATTGCCATACAACGAAGAGAATCTGATTTGGTTTTGGGAACATTTGGAAGAGGGTTTTATGTACTTGATGATTATAGTCCTCTAAGGAAAACGAAAGACAAGATTGATGATGACGGTATGCTCGTATCTGTTCGTGATGCATTGATTTACGAAAAGTCCTCGCCTCTTGGTCTTCCGGGCAAAGCGTTTCAGGGCGATAGCTTTTACTCGGGTGAAAATCTTGGGCCAGTCGCCATGATCAATTACTTCGTCAAAGAATCTTTTAAATCACTAAAAGACAAAAGAAAAGAAAAAGAAAAAGAAGACATTAAAAATGGAAAAGGGAATCCTTATCCAACATATGAAGAACTACTAAACGAAAGAGAAGAGCATTCTGAACAATTGATCTTCACCATTAAGGATGCCGCAGGCAATGTGGTTCGTAAACTCTATACAAGTCCATCTCCAGGCATGAACAGAATAAGTTGGGACCTCCGTTTTGCCTCCAAAGATGCAATCTCATTGAGCAAACCATCATTCTATAATCCTTTTGCTGGTAAACCAGAAGGAACGTTGGTTTCTCCTGGCACATACAGCGTTGAAATGTCTTTGCAGAAAGGAGAAGAATTCACCACCATGGGGGAATCTATCGAATTCGAGGTAAAAGCACTTAACAATACCGTTCTTCCTGCTGAAAATAGAGATGAAAAGGTGGCTTTCCAAAGAGAAGTATCTGAATTAAGCCGATCAATGCAAGGAGCGGGTCGGATGATTTCTGAAGTAAAGAACAAACTAAAGCACATTAAAAAAGCCATTACTTATGTAGAAGATGTGGATGCAAGCCTCATGCCTGATTACATAAAAATCAATGAAGCACTCACTGATATTGAAAGAGAAATGATGGGTGACAGAATAAAAACTAAATTGGACATTGACCAACCTCCTTCACCGGTAGGTCGTATTGGTTGGATCACTTATGAACAAAAGTATTCAACTTCAGCGCCGACCGAGACCCACAAAATGAGTCTTGCCATTGCAAAGGAGGAGTTTACGCCATTGTTAGATCAACTAAAAAGTCTGGTTAACAATGATTTGAATGCGCTTGAAACAAAATTGGAAAATGCAGATGCACCGTATACTCCAGGACGGGCAATAAAAATGATTAATCGTAATTAAAAGTTAATATTATAATTCATTTTAATATTAAACTTTTGATTTATAGTTTTAGGCAAACTAAAATTAGCAATATGATTAAACGACTTTTATTCTTGGCTTTTGTGTTCAGTTTTGCAGGAAATGCAAATGCACAAATTGAAGTAACACTCAATCCATTACCATTACTATCAGGTGGACTCGGAGCAGGTATTGATGTTATCGTCACCCCATCAATCAGCGTTGAACTAGCAGGTCGATTTAGAAACTCAACTGTTAACGTGAATGAAGACGAGTGGGGGTTGAGAGGCTTTCGTACCAATCTAATCGGCAAATATTACTTTAACCCTAAGGTAGGTGGTGATGGCTTTTATGGATTGGCGTTCTTAAGGTATACAAACAGGCATTACGAAATTGAAAATTTTACGACCTCATATGATCCTGCTCACACAAGGTCAAAATTTGGAATTGGAGTTGGGATCGGATATAAATTGGTGTCAGCAAAGAACATCGTATTCGATGTCCACATTGGAGTTGGAAGAGCTTTAAGCAACTCTACTAATTTTGAAGATTCAACTGCAGAAGAGTTTGTAAATCTTGCAGATTGGATTGATCTAATGGTTGCCTCAAAACTTGGCGTTGGATATAGATTTGGAGGAGGTAGTGGTAATTCAGAAAAAAGAAGATAAATTCCATAAAAAAAGAGGCTGCAAAACAGCCTCTTTTTTTATTTCATTTTCAATCTAATCAGAAGAAGGAGCCAACTTAACTCTCAACCCATCCAAGCTTTCAGACATACGTATCTGACAGCTTAGTCTGGAATTCGATTCCACAAAAAAAGCCTGATCCAACATATCTTCCTCATCATCACTCGCTTCTTTCAAACTATGCTCAGAAAGTATATAACAATGGCAAGAAGCACACAAAGCCATTCCTCCACATGTTCCTTCCACAGGTAACTCATAAGATTTAAAGACCTCCATTAGGTTTAAAGCCATATCAGTTGGTGCCTCAAGTTCATGCTTCACACCTTCCCTATCCGTTACTTCAATTTTTATCTCCATTACCAACCAGGTACAATATTCAGACCGAAAGTCCATGTTCCATTTTCTACCAACTGTCTTGCCCAATAAGGCTCGGCTATCAAGGCGCCAAATAA
>JAHDDD010000171.1 GCA_020629535.1 Saprospiraceae bacterium | reverse complement strand
ATCAAAATTGATTCAATCAAAGGATAAATAATAAGAAAATGGCTCATAAAAAAGGTGTAGGTAGTACGGATAATGGACGTGACAGTAATAGTAAACGACTTGGAGTAAAGCTTTTTGGAGGTGAATTCGCTATTGCCGGTAATATAATCGTAAGACAAAGAGGTACTAAGTTCCACCCGGGCGAGAATGTCTATATGGGTAGAGATCATACTCTTCATGCTAGAGTCGACGGTTTTGTTGATTTTAGAAGAAAGAAGAATGACAGAACGTATGTAAATATTCTTCCATCAATGGATCAGGTAGAAGAGACCGTTGCGAAGGTGAAAGCTAAAAAAGCAGAACCTAAAGCAGCAGCTCCAGCTCCTGAAACAAAGGCAGAAGCTGCCCCTAAAGCTGAAGCACCAAAAGCCGAAGCAAAGGCTGCGCCAGTTGCAAAAGCAGCAGGTTCTAAGCCTGATGATTTGAAAAAAATTGAGGGAATTGGACCAAAAAGTGCAGAACTTTTGGCCGCTGCTGGAATTTTAACATACGCTGATCTTGCGGGAACAGATGTGTCAAAAGTCAAAGAAATCCTTGAAAATGCTGGAAGTAGGTACAAATTACTTGATCCTACGACCTGGCCAAAGCAAGCAGAAATGGCTGCTGCAGGCAATTGGGATGAGCTTAAAAAGTGGCAAGACGAATTAGATGGCGGAAAAGTTGTATCTTCGTCTAATGAAGAGGAATAATAACCCCTCATTCTAGAGAAAATTACAGATAATTGTATAAAGTGAAAAGCTGCTCGAAGGGGCAGCTTTTTTTAGGCATAACCCCCGCAACAATTTCTATTTCGAACAAAATCCAGTTATGCGCAAAATCATTTTCTTACTCGTCCTTTCAATTTCTTTTATTTCTGAGTCATTTGCTCTTTCTGTAACCATTGACAATCAAGAATTAAGTTGTGGCGTGAATACTGTCACACTCATATTTGATTGCCCATTTACTGGTTTGGTTTTAGCAACGAATGATCCACCAACTGGAATCACATTTGTGAATGTTCCTCAAAACAATCCTCCATTTATTGATGTCACAAACGGCCAGATCACTTTTGATGTGGATGTCAATTTACCAGATATGGCTGGTAGTTTTACCATCAATTATCTGGTTATTAGCACTGATTTGACTTGCACTGTGGCAAATGATGCTGCTTTGGCCACCTTTAATTACAATTGTATATTTCCAGAAAACAATGAATGTGTAGATGCAACCGTGCTTGACATCTCTTACCAAAGTTGCACATTTGAAGCTTTCTCAACAGTAAATGGCAGTGGTCCTGGCTTCGTACCTTCTTGTGCAGGAGCTGTTTCTGCCTGGGCAGATCTTTGGTATATCTTCACCGCGAATGATCCCACAGTTACAATATCTTTAAACAGTGCTCCTGGCGTACTGGCATTTTTCGGTCTTTATGATGCTTGTCCAAATAGTGGTGGCACAGAATTGCAATGTGATAATATTTTGAATACAACCGCACCGACAACCTATGATTTAACCGGTTTGACAATTGGCAATACGTATTATTTACAAATGATGTACAATCCGGGACTCAATGGTGATGATCAGGAATTTTGTCTTCATAGCAATGCAGTTCCTCCACCTTGCGATAGTCAGATCATAGTTTCTGATGCCGGACCAAATCTTCCAAATAACAACTACCAGACTAGTGATATCATCTCGACTTCCGGTCCTTGCAATGTTACAACTGGTGCAATTTATGATGCGGCTAATTGCGTTTTATTAGACAGTGGATTTGAATGCCAATTAAATTTTGAGGCAGTTATAGGAGGTTGTACTCCGTAGATTTTTTTCTAAGCTATTTGTCTGATTGGCAGACTAAAAGTGAAACAACTTCCTTGCCCGACTTCAGATTGTATCTTAATTGGGGAATTGTATTTTTCAAGAATTTTTTGACATGTAGAAAGCCCAATACCTGAGCCTTCGATATGTTTGTACTCGTCTAATCTTTTGAATGGTTGAAATATCTCTGAGATCCTATCCTTTGGAATTCCAAGGCCATTATCACGAATAGAAAATTCAATTACGTCGGCTGATTTATTAATCTCGATATTTACAATTGGTTTAGTGCCAGGTTTCCTGTACTTAATTGCATTGGAGATGAAATTTTGGAAAAGTAAAATGAAATCGGACTTGTGACCAAACAAAGTTTCATCATCAACTTCCACATTGATTTCTGCTTCTTCTCTTCTAATAATTTCAAAAAGATTCAACTGTACAGCCTCTAATAATTCTTTGACAGAAATAATTGATCTTGTTTTATTTGAATTTTTTGCTTTTGAAAAATCCAGAAGGTCAGAAATCAGTGCATCCATTCTGGCAATGCCGTCAACAATAAAATTTAGATAATCAGATTTGTATTCATAGCCCTTCTTATCTAAATCTCTTTTCATCAATTGCGCAAAACTGGTAATACTCCTAAGCGGGGCTTTTAGATCATGACTTACCATGTGCGCAAACTTCTCAAGACTTTCATTGGATAGTTCTATTTGAGATTGGTAAGACTTTATTTCTGTCAAATCTTCTGTAAAAACATATGCTCCATCAATGACGCCATCTTTGTATGAAGGTCTGTAGTTCAAGCGCAAATATCTTTTCCCATTCTTGAATTCGAAAAGTCCTTCTGATGTAACAGATTCCCCTTCGAATACTTTATCATAAAGTACTTTTAGTTCTTCGAATTTTTCTTTGTCAATGATTTCATAGACGAATTTTCCAATGATTTCTTGTTGTTTAAATCCGGTCCACTCTTCATATTTCTTATTGTTTAAAACATACCTATATTCTGTATCTATTTTTGCTACTGAACCCGGGAACGCATCTGTGATTGTAATAAGTTCTTCCGTTTTGGACTGTAATCCTTCATTTTCTGTCTTTAAATTATGGTTGTGCTTAATTAGCTTAACAGTGTTTTTATTCACATTATCGAGCAAGCCTTCTACCGTATTAGATCTATGTTTTTGTTCCTCAGATACCGGATGAGCCAATAGCTTAACGGCAGATTTCCTCAATTGAAGAAATGACACCACTTGAGTTCCCAATATTTTTAGAATTTCTTTTTGAGAATCGGTAATCTCTCTTGCTTTTCTATCTGTGATGCAAAAGGCTCCCAAGGTGTTTTTCTGATCATCAATCAATGGTAAACCAGCATAAAAGGCAACACCTTCTTCTCCCTTGGTCAATGACAAATGCATCGTTCTTTCATCTTCCTTAGTATTATTGATAACCAGTATTTCCTCCCCCTGAATGGTATGTTGACAAATGCTGTTTTCCTTTTTCATGGTCTTAAAATTAGACCCATACTGACTGATAATGTACTGATGATCATCACCAATAACACTAATGTATGCTACTGGAGCATGACATATAAATGAAGCCAGTTTTAGTGTATACTCAAAAAAGGATTCCCGAGAATAGAAGTTCTTTGAAAATCCATACTCCCTTAGAAGTTCATCACGATTCATAAAATCAACACAACTTTTTACAATTAGCAAGGTATAATAGGGCTATAGGATGGGCGTGAATTCAAAACCACCTTTCCCAAATAATATGGAGAAGGTTTTGATTAAACTAGGGAGAAATATCGTTACTAGAATTTTGAAATAATCATGCCAAAATGTTCATGTTTCAACATCAAACCCATTTGACACCAAGGTTTCAGACCTGCAAAAATTTATCATATCTTTGTAATACAAATCATCGGAATTTCAGCGAGCTGAATCCGATAACGTCCAATTTTTTCCCTTTTTTCTACTGAATTTTTAAGCAAGCTTCTTGCTAACAGATGTGTCATAAACTTTTTGGAGATGGACCTAAACATTCACAAGAAATTTGAAATTTATAACTCTCTCTTCTTAAAATTAAGCTATCAGGGAGCCAATGACTTTGCGCACTTGATCCCCATTTTGGGAAAAGTGGGTAAGCAGAAACTACTTGAAGGACAAGACCCAATTACTACATTCAATCAATTTTACGATGATTACAAAGAGATCATTCAGATTGAAAAGAAGGACTTTATGTTTCGGGTTATTCAATATGTTGAAAGGCAAATTGTGTTATTTGATAGTATTGAAGACAGCATTTCACCATATGAATTAGAAGATCAGAAAAGTGTATTGATAGATTCTATGTTTGGCCAACTGGATTCTGAAAAAGATAAAAAAGAGTTCATGGAAAAGCTCAATGCATTTTCTGTGCGCATCGTTTTGACAGCCCATCCTACACAATTTTATCGTCCGGCTGTATTGGAAATCATTTCCAAACTAAGAGAATGTGTAAAGAACAATGACATTGACAAAATTGATCAGCTCTTACACCAGCTGGGTTTGACAAGTTTGGTAAATACAGCCTCTCCCACTCCACTGAAAGAGGCAAACAATATCATTCACATTTGCAGACATGAATACTACGATGCTATTGGTAATCTCATATATCAGCTTGAAAAAGATTACCCAGAATATTCAAATGATGATTTGGTTACTCTTGGATTTTGGCCTTGCGGTGATCGTGATGGAAATCCATTTGTCACACATGAAGTTACGAAAGAAGTGATCGACAATCTTCGGATGACTTTGATGAAATGTTATTATAATGATCTAAAAGAATTGTCTTCTAAATTGACATTCAGAGACATTGACACAAAGCTTGAAGAAGCAAGATCATCATTGTACAATGCTATGTTTGATGCAAAAGTTGACTTTGATTATACTCAATTGCTAGAATCATTGAATACGGTGAAGAAAATTCTCGTCAGCGATTATCAAAGTCTTTATCTCGAAGATCTTGAAAAATTGATCGTTAAGGTCAAGGTTTTCAAAAATCACTTTGCCTCATTAGACATTCGTCAAGACCACAGTGTACACCGTGTATGCGTTGAAGATATTTTGATTAATAAAGGAATCATTGATAAATCACTGGACGAACTTAAAAATGATCGACTGGTCGAATTACTAACTAAAGAAAATATTCAAATCACAGATTTTGAATCGTACAAAGACCTCACAAAAGATACTCTTTTAAACATTCAACAATTACCATTGCTCCAAAATAAAAATGGAGAGAAAGGATGTCACAGATATATTATCAGCAATAGTGAAGATGAATTTTCTGTGTTGTTTGTTTATGGATTGTTTAGGTGGATACATAACACTGACCTTATACATTTCGACATCGTTCCTCTATTTGAAACGATGAAAGGAATGACAGAAAGTACCAAGGTCATGTCATTTTTGTATGAAAATAAATCCTACTTCTCACACCTCGAAAAACGCAAAAAAAAGCAAACCATTATGCTCGGTTTTTCTGATGGTACAAAAGATGGAGGATACTTAAAAGCGAATTGGTCCATTTATAAATGCAAAGAGGCTTTGTCTAAGACAAGCAAGAAGTTTGATATTGATGTTGTATTCTTTGACGGACGAGGAGGACCACCAGCCAGAGGTGGAGGTAAGACCCACAATTTTTATGCGGCACGAAGTTCTGAAATTGCAAACAATGACATTCAACTCACCATCCAAGGTCAAACGATCACGAGCACCTATGGAACAAAAGAAAAGTTTGTCTTTAATGCGGAGCAAATGGTAACATCTGGATTGATCAGTCTCGATAAAAATAGTGAGACGGAAATATCAGACGAAGAAAGAGCATTGATAGAGCGACTGAGTGAGTTGAGTTTTAAAAAATACACAGCTCTCAAGAACCATCCGATGTTTCTGCCTTATCTTGAGAAGATGACCACGCTCAAATATTACGGTCAGACAAAAATTGGAAGTAGACCTGGCAAAAGAAATAAGTCCAAAAAATTAAGTCTTAGTGATTTAAGAGCCATTTCTTATGTGGGATCATGGTCGCAATTAAAACAAAACATTCCAGGATATTATGGCGTAGGAACGGCATTAAAAAAACTTGAAGAGGAAGGAAAACTTGAGGAAATGCAAAAGTTGTATTCAGATGTGGCCTTGTTCAAGACGTTGATTGATAATAGTATGATGTCTTTGACCAAGTGCTTTTTTGAATTGACATCCTACATGAAAAACAACGATGAATTTGGTGCCTTTTGGAATGTCCTTTTTGATGAATATCTGTTGAGTAAATCAATGATTTTGCAAATCACTGGCATGGATTCTTTGATGGAAAATGAGCAACGGTCACGAGAATCAATTTCTTTGAGAGATACCATCGTTCTGCCATTGTTGTTGATCCAACACTATGCATTGCAAATTTTAAATTCCGGTCTGGAAAAAGAACATCAGGAAATTTATCAAAAGTTGGTTGTCCGATCACTGTATGGAAATATCAATGCGAGCCGAAACTCCGCATGATAATATTTGAATAAGAATAACAGATTCTTCAGTTCTTTCAGTTCTTTATTTCATCTTATCCGTATTTACCCTGAGACAACAATTGGGTGTGAATACCGATAAATGAGCCTTTGGTGAATTCGTTTAATAGGGGAAATATCGAAACCCAAAACCTCATTATTCATCAAAAGTAATTTACCATGAAAGATCTGAAATCATTCCTAGCATTCGGTGCACTTTTAACATTGGTTGGAATTCTACACTACTACCAAGAACCTGTTGACCCCGAAAACTTCATGTCAACTTATGTGGAAGAAATAGATTATTCGGAGTACATCTTTAAAGATAGTTTGGATACTGAGCATGCAGAAATCATGGAAGAACAGGATGCTTCGAAGGACACAGAAGAGGATGCTGTAGAGAATTTAAAGAACAACGTTTCACTCCACCCAAAAGAAGAAGCGAAAAAAATCTATGAGTTGACAGAGGTGGATATCATCCCTCATTTTGGGCCTCATTGTAATAGAATTTTTGAATCATCATGCAGTGAAAAAAACATGGAATCATTTATTAAAGAAAATGTGGCTAGGGTTCAGTCTGAGAGTCCCCATTCGTTGATCAATGTAGAATTTGTAGTGGATGAAAAAGGAAAACTTTCCACAGTCAAGCATGTTTGGACCTACGGACCTCAAGTAAAGTTTCATGCTCAAGCGGCCGTTAATATTGTAGCTGAGATGAAAGAATGGCGGCCAGGAATTATTAACGGAAAGCCTGTACCTGTCAGAATGGAAGTATCAGTAGAATTTAAAAACAGCGACATAGTTTTTGCGTTATAAACCGTAAGCTTTTCGCGGCGGGAAGCGAGATCGTTCGCTTTTCTCGCTGCGGGAAGAGAGACTGTTCATGTCATACTATATTCGAATTTTTGTCATTTAAGAAAGTTTTTTTAAATTTACATATTAGTACTATATGTTATGTATTAATAACTGAAAATGAGAATGTAAGCTATAAAATCAAGGTCTCAACATGCAAACAACTACAACTAAGCTTCTCATTCTTTCCTTATTATTTGTCTCAATTCTTATTGGATGTAATTCGGATGGAGACATTTATTATGAAGAAGATAACTACGATTCAGAGCTATATACTTTATTGAAAGAAAATTCTCCAACGGGAAGATTAGACTATTACAAGCTCCCTTTTAGAAATCAGATATCCTCCATTCCGACAGATCCAAAAAATCCATTAAGTCAAGAGAAAATAGAATTGGGTTCTTTCCTATTTCACGAGACTGGAATTGGAGTAGCTCAGAAGATTGACAAAGGTCAGAACATGTATTCTTGTGCCTCATGTCATCAGTCAGGTGCCGCATTTCAAGCAGGCATAGCGCAAGGTATTGGAGAAGGTGGTATGGGCTTCGGACAGTTGGGAGAAGGTAGAATTCTCGATCCAGATTACCCTCGTGATAGTATAGATGTACAACCAATACGAACGCCAACTATTTTGAATTCTTGTTATCAAACCAATCTCCTTTGGAACGGACAATTTGGAGCTACAGGCGTCAACGCTGGCACAGAGCAATATTGGACAAGCGGTACTCCCAAAGAAGTAAATCATCTTGGTTATCAAGGATTGGAAACACAAGCCATTGCAGGAATGGAAGTCCACCGCTTAGATGTGTCTGAAGATTTATTGAAGAATCTTGGTTACAAAGAAATGTTTGACAATGTCTTTGCTGACTTTCCTTTAGAAGAAAGGTATACAAGAGAAACAGCCGGACTTGCAATAGCAGCGTATGAACGTAGTGTTGTTGCCAACGAAGCACCTTTCCAAAAGTGGTTAAGAGCAGAAGGTTCATTATCAGAAAGTGAATTGAAAGGTGCGATTTTATTTTTTGGAGAAGCAAACTGCAGCAAATGCCATAATGGTCCAGCACTCAACAGTATGGAATTTCATGCATTGGGAATGAAAGACCTGAATCATATGGACGGTCCAATCATTAAGGATCAAGATGATGGTGCGAAGCTTGGCAGAGGAAATTTCACAAACAACGCAGACGATTATTTCAAGTTTAAAGTACCGCAGTTATATAACCTTGATGAATTTTCATTCTTAGGTCATGGAAGTTCTTTTTCTTCCATTCGTGATGTTATTGTTTATAAAAATTTAGCGATTGCGGAAAATGAAGAAGTAGATCCAAATCAATTGGCCAGCGATTTTGTTCCTTTAGAGTTGACGCTGAATGAGATCAATGACCTTGTCGCATTTGTCAAAAATTCATTGAAAGATCCGGATTTGGAAAGGTATGTTCCTACTTCATTGCCTTCAGGAAATTGCTTTCCGAATGCAGATGAAATGTCAATGGATGATCTTGGGTGTTACTAAATTACTCATTCAA
>JAHDDD010000002.1 GCA_020629535.1 Saprospiraceae bacterium | reverse complement strand
AATCCTCTTGATGTAAAAGATGGTAAGTTCAGTCTTGAAATGATTGGTGAAAGAGCCAATGCAGAAACTGGTTGTCCTCTTGCTGAAGGTGCCGTTTGGGAATTGACCAATCTTGAAACAGGTGAAATTATTTCATCAGAAAGAGATATAGATGTATTGAATGAGCAATTACTACCGGAATATGGATTTTCAATCTCGATTGCACAATCGGATGAGCCAGGAGATAATCTTACGAATTCAAATGGTGGTATCGATGTGAGATATGTATATGATGATCCTTCAGGTGTTGCTTGGTATGGTGGATTGACCGATGATGCAACTGGTCTTGAAATACCACCTTTCCTTACTCCGGTTTTCAATTTCATGAAAACTTCAAGTGGTGAGGTTGACAATGCACTTGATGAGTTCAGCGCATTCAGCTCATTAGGAGAAAGAACATTTTACCCATTCTTCCTTTGCGATGGAAGATCTGCAGCTGATGTTGGTAACTTCTACTTAACACCAGCATGGCAACCATCACAGGGTTTAGTAAGAAACTTCACCGACCTGAGTGCATTGAATAATGTTGATCTTAAATTTACAAACGATAAGAGTCAATGGTCAAGATGTGTGGTTGTAGAAACAGCATCTCCTGATTATGTTTCTGCAGGAGTTAACCCAATAGGCAATGCTTCAAACATGAGTTTGAGAAAATCTGCATCTGTCGACAAAAATGGCCAACCTGATGGAGATGGAGAAGGTATGAGTTGGTTCCCAGGGTATGCCATCGATGTTGAAACAGGTAAGAGGTTAAACATTTTCTTTGGTGAAAATTCAGTGTATTCAGGAGACTTCACTGAGTTCCTTGATAATGGAGATCCGATTGGAGGAGATATGGTTTTCAATCCTACTTCTCAGCCAATTGCAGAAGTACCTGGTGCATCAGAATTCAATCTTGATCCACGTACATTTGTAATGGGTGGACAACACATAGTATATGTTACTCGTGACGAGTATGATGAATGCGCGAGTTTGAGAGATCAAATCAGCGGTTCTACTTTCCAAAGAGTAAACGCATATACATCCGTTACATGGTGTTCAATGGCGATTGCACCTGTAGGCGTTTCATTGCCTACATATGCTGAAGGAGCCATTCCAAATGATTTGACGGTAAAACTGAGAGCAGACAATAAGTATGGTGTCGAAAGTGCATTCAATATTTCTGCACCAGAAGGTTGTAATGCCGTTGGTGGATTACCTAAGTATGAATTCGAAATCACAGGCAGAGAAGCAACGGATGTTGCTGTTGCAGATGATGATAATATATTGTCAGATGTGAATGTGGTTCCAAATCCTTACTATGGTTATTCTTCATACGAAATTGGACCAAGAACAAAAACGGTGAAAGTAACAAACCTTCCAGACAGAGCTGATGTTACCATCTACTCTTTAGATGGCAAATTCATCAGACAGTTTAGAAGAGATGAAAGAAGTGTGTCTAAAACTGGTGCAAATCCAGGAACAAATCGTACACAAACTTCACCAGATCTGTTTTGGGATTTGAACAATAACGTAGGTATTCCGGTTGCAAGCGGAGTTTATCTAATTCACATATTCGCACCAGAATATGGTGTTGAACGAACCATCAAATGGTTCGGAGTGAACAGAAAATTCGATCCAATTGGTCTATAATCAAAATCCTGAAAACATTAAAATCAAGCTAAAAATGAAAAAGACATTATATATATTTTTAATGATACTGATTGGTTCTTCGCTCTTTGCGGGGAACCCAGACAGACAAGGAGAAGCTGGAGCAGCTGAATTGCTTCTCAATCCTTGGGCACGAAGTGCAGGACTCCATTCTATGACAACAGCAAGTTGTTTTGGTGTGGATGCTCTGAGGCTAAACCCTGCAGGTATAGGAAGAGTAACAGGAAGGGAAGTAGTTCTTGGAAATACCAGATTGTTTGAAGGATCTGATATTCAACTTAATTCTCTTGGCTTCGCTCAAAGAGCCGGTAAGAACAGTGCATTTGGAATTTCGTTGATGCTAGTAGATTTTGGTGACATTGACGTTACTACAACTGCTCAACCTGAAGGAGATGGAACTCAATATTCTCCAGGCTTTTTTAATCTTGGAATTGGATATTCATATACATATGAGAATAAAATCTCAGTAGGTGTATTGGCGAGAGCCATTTCAGAAAGTCTACCCAATGTAAATGCTTTTGGCTTTGCAATTGACGCAGGAGTTCAATACGTTTCTGGTCCTCAAGATAATTTTAGACTTGGCATTTCACTACGAAATATTGGTACTCCAATGAGATTTTCAGGTGAAGGTCTGGCCCTTCCTTTGGAAAGAACAGATACAGAATCTGAATTTGTGACAAAATTTAATGTGCGTGCCAACCAGTTTGAATTACCGTCTGTTTTAAACATTGGTGCATCTTATGATTTCTACTTTACTGGAGAAGAATCAGCAAGACAGATGTACCTAAGAGTATTAGGGAACTTTACTTCTAATGCATTTTCTAGAGATCAGATTGGAGGTGGAGTTGAATTCCAATATGGAAATTTATTGACCCTAAGAGGCGGTTATAAGTATGAACTTGATTCAAATGCTGGTGATGTTCAGAATATTTATACAGGTTTCTCTGCTGGAGCAAGTGTCGTTTTGCCATTCCAAAAAGGTTCGAAAAACCGACTTGGTTTGGACTATGCTTACAGAACTACCAGCCCATTCAGAGGCACACATAATTTTAGCATAAGAATTAGTTTTTAACTATATTTGAAGTAGGCGAAAGGCCTAAAAAAGATATTTTATCCAATTAAGACGTTTTCATCATCATGGTGGAAGCGTCTTAGTTTTAGTACAAAACCATGGAAAATTTATAGTTATGGCATACAGTTATATGACGCAGGAAGGCTATGACAAACTGAAGTCTGAATTAGACAAGCTTAAAACGGATGGCAGAAGAGAGGCTGCTCAAGCTATTGCAGAAGCTAGAGAAAAAGGTGATTTATCTGAAAATGCAGAGTATGATGCCGCTAAAGATGCGCAGGGCATGTTGGAGGCTAAGATCAATGAGCTGGAGAAAGCTTTGTCAAATGCCAGGGTAATAAGCACTGATGATATCGACACGAGTAAGGTCACCGTTTTGTCAAAAGTGACCATCGTAAATCTTGCAAACAACAAAGAATTCGTCTATAAATTGGTTTCTGAATCAGAAGCTAGTATCAGGGAGAAAAAAATCTCTGTAAATTCTCCAATCGGAAAAGGACTTCTTGGAAAAGTCGTTGGTGATGTTGCCGAAGTAGAGACTCCAAGAGGCACCCTCAAATTTGAAATAAAAGAAATCGGTATTTAGGTGGCGAGTATTTTCACCAAGATCATCAATGGAGATATTCCTTGCTATAAGATTGCCGAGGATGAAAATTACTTTGCTTTTTTAGATATTAATCCTATGGCAAAGGGTCACACATTGGTTGTACCTAAAAGTGAAGTAGATTATATTTTTGATTTAGACGAGGAAGTCTACTCCGGTCTGATGAAATTCGCAAAGAAAGTTGGAAGAGCAATAGAAAAGGTGATCCCTTGTAACAGAATTGGTCTCCTTGTTTTTGGCTTGGAAGTGCCTCATGCACATGTTCACCTGATACCGATCAATGCTGCATCCGATATGGATATTAGTAAAGACAAATTGGCATTGAAAAAAGAAGAGTTTGTTGAGATAGCAGATAAAATTTTAGAGAGTTTTGAGTCTATGACTTAATCCTTTTAGGATTTTCCTTGATGAATTTTTTCCAGTCCATTTTGCCACCACTCATTTTTAATGGATTTGATTCGGCATGGAAGAGTGTAACAGCTGCAGCCAATGCGTCAGTGGCATCTAGATATTTGGACTGAATCTGTATGCTCATCATACTTCCAAGTAAATGTGCCACTTGCTCTTTGCTTGCATTCCCGTTTCCGGTAATGGCAAGTTTTATTTTCTTAGGAGAAAATTCATGAATGCTAAGACCCATTGTCATGGCAGCAGCCATCGAAACACCTTGTGCTCTTCCAAGTTTAAGCATCGATTGTACATTCTTGCCATAAAAGGGAGCCTCTACGGCTAACTTGGTGGGCAGGTATGTTTCAATGATTTCTTGAAGCTGAAGAAATATTTCCTTCAACTTGGTTTGGTGATCCTCAAATTTGCGAAGATTAAATACTCCCATATCAATCAACTTGGGTTTATTATCAAGGATTTCGATGATAGCGTATCCCATGATATTTGTTCCAGGATCTACACCGAGTATTTTATATGGTTTCTTCATATTCAAATGCTACTTTAGCATGGCAATAAATGCGCCTAAATATATTCAATTTATAAACGACTTAGGAAGCTATTGAGTCAGCCACAACAATATATGACTTGGATAAATCTGGCAAAGCTTATTATAGCCATAGTTTTTGCCTCACTTATCTATCAACAATTATTCGTCAGGAATGATTTCAATGCGCTCGTAATTGAATATAAATCAAGCTCTCATGATAGATCATATATTTTTCTTTTAATAACAATTGTTCTTATGTTCATTAATTGGACATTGGAGATCATTAAATGGAAAAGTTTGGTTGAAGTCAAGCATAAAATCTCATTTAGAGAATCAGCAAAGGCTGTATTAATGGGGATTACCTTGGGCATGGTTTCACCATTTAGAGTTGGAGAATTTGCAGGAAGACTACTTGTATTACCAAAAAGGAAAATGCCAGTTTCCGTTGCATCAAGTTTGTATGGAAGCATTTCACAGAATTTTTGGATATTGGTTTTTGGTGCGATTTCATTGAAGCTTCTAATTCCTTCACATCCGATATTTTATTTTCGATCATTAGATCCATTGATTTTAGGAATTCTTGGTGTAGCATTGATAGTCTTGATTGTTTATTTTCTTTTACCGGTTATTTCTCAAAAGATTAGAACACCTTATCTCAAGAGAAGATTCCCCTCATTACACGATAAGGAATTATTGACGTATACACCAAAACAGTTATTTTTTGTTTTGCTTTTATCAGGTATGAGATACGCCGTTTTCTGCTTTCAATTTTATCTCTTATTGGTTTTCTTCGGTATGGAGTTGATGGCAAAAATTGCTTTACCGTCCATACCATTGATCTATGCCATTCAGTCTGGAATACCAATACCTGGTGTATTAAGTGCGGTAGCTAGAGGAGAAATAGCGATTATGGTTTTATCCTCATACAATGTTAATGAAATAACAATATTGATCAGCTCTCTAATGATTTGGATAATTAATTTGTTATTACCATCGTTGATTGGATTAATATTGATCTGGTTTTACAACTTTAGGCAAATTGAAAAACACGGAAATGAAGACATTTAATTACATTTTGGCTTTTCTGATGTTGTCTTATGGTGCTTTTGCACAAGACTTTAGTTCAAGTCAAGAAATGCCTTGTTCAGCAGAAGCTAGAAATTTTGCGGTGGGAGAAAAGCTTACCTATACTGTTTTCTACAATTGGGGCTTGTTGTGGATCGCAGCAGGTGAAGTAACATTTGAAGTAAAGTTAGAAGGAGATGAATTTCACTACCTCTGCTATGGCTATACATTTCCAAAGTATGATAAGATCTTTAAGGTGAGAGATTATTATGAAAGTAGAACAGATACAACAACATTGCTACCAAATCATTTCAAAAGAGAAGTTGAAGAGGGGAAATATGTAAGATTTGACTCGATTGCATTTAATCAATCTAACTACACCATAAAAGAGTACTTTGGAGGGAGTCGCAGTTCTGCAAAAGAGCATAACTTCACATTAAACCATTGCGCACATGATATGTTGAGCATCATATATTCATTGAGAACATTTGATGTTACTGCTTTAGATTCAGGAGACAAAATGCCAATGGATGTATTTTTCGACAAAGAACTTTTCACATTGGACTTAAAATACAGTGGATTAGAACGCAAGAAGATTAAGAATCTTGGGAAGTATGATGTTAGAATTTTCAGTCCTACCTTGATTACTGGAAATGTATTTACTGAAGAAGCTGTAATGAATATCTACATCAGTGATGATAAAAATAAAATACCCCTTCTCATAGAATCTCCGGTGAGTGTTGGTGCCGTCAAGGCAGTACTTTCTGGCTATGAGGGATTGAAGTACCCATTCGCTCAATCATTTTGATATGAAAGCAAGAAATATTCTCATTCTGATTTTGGCAATCTTGATGGCAGGTTCTGCTGGTTGGTATTTTGGTTTTAAAAATAAGATATCTCAGCGATATGTTGAAGAGAATTCGACGGCTGTAATGAATAGGATTGAGAAAGTGTTTAAGTTGGTAGCTGCTGAGGGTCACGTATCGGAAATATATGATTACAAAGACTATCAATACTATGACATATCTCCTTTAAGAAAAAAAATTCTCGTAAGGGTAAATGCAAAAGTACTCGTCGGCTACAATTTTGAATCAGCAGAAATCAATATCAACGATGAGACCAAGGAGATTATCATTGATTCACTTAAGGCTCCTGAGATTCTGGCCATCGATCATGATCTAGATTATTACGATATCCAAGAGGGAACATTCAACACTTTTTCTGAACAAGAACTTACCGATATATCGAATAAGGCAAAGAATTATGCCGGTGAAGTAGTCAAAGATTCAGACCTTTTTAAAACAGCCGAACAACAACGAGATGACCTTTTGGACATGCTCGATGTAGCAGCAAGATCAATGGGCTGGAAATTGATTATAAATCCATCCACATTAAAAGATTAAGCTTCGCCTTTGTGTAAATCTCTCTGTAAATTAGAGAAAAATTTACAGGATGAAAACCATCAAAGGACCTGCCATTTTTCTGGCCCAGTTTATGGGCAATGAAGAGCCATACAATTCACTTGATTCAATTTGCAAATGGGTCGCTTCACTAGGCTACAAAGCGATTCAAATTCCAACTTGGGATGCTCGACTTATTGATCTTGAAAAGGCTGCAGAAAGCAAAGATTATTGTGACGAATTGAAAGGAAGAATTGCTGAGCACGGATTGGAAATCAGCGAACTTTCAACACACCTTCAGGGTCAATTGGTAGCAGTCCATCCGGCATATGACCAATTGTTTGATGCATTCGCTCCTGAGAACTTACGAAACAATCCAAAAGGTCGAACAGAATGGGCTATTCAAACAGTTAAAAATGCCGCTGTTGCAAGTAGAAATTTAGGTATTGATGTGCATGCTACTTTTTCAGGAGCATTGATGTGGCATACATTTCATCCTTGGCCACAGAGACCTGCGGGATTGGTCGAAGCAGGATTTAAAGAATTAGCAAATCGTTGGACACCCATTTTAGATGTATTTGAAGATAACGGGGTGGACGTATGTTATGAAGTACATCCAGGTGAAGATATCTTTGATGGAATTACCTACGAAATGTTTCTGGATGCTTGTAACCAACATCCAAGAGCGTGCCTTTTGTATGATCCAAGCCATTTCATCTTACAACAATTGGATTATCTGGAATACATTGATTTATACCACGAGCGCATCAGAATGTTTCACGTCAAGGATGCTGAGTTTAACCCATCTGGTCGGCAAGGAACATTCGGAGGTTATCAGGATTGGGGGAATAGAGCTGGAAGATATAGGTCTCCAGGTGATGGGCACATAGACTTCGGTTCGATCTTTAGTAAACTTAGTCAGTATGGTTTTGATGGTTGGGCAGTTCTCGAGTGGGAATGCTGTATAAAATCACCCGAACAAGGAGCAAAAGAAGGAGCCGAATTCATCAAACATCACATCATCGAAGTTACCGATAAGACATTCGATGATTTCGCAGGTGGAGGTTCAGATGAGGCATTGATTAAAAAGGTTCTTGGGATTTGAGAATTCTAGTTTGTCTACTTTTAGGTTTTTCATTTTCATTGAATGCTCAGCTTGCTGACTCATTGTTGTTGAGCGATCTTGATACCTTTGAACTCATAGCACATCCACTAGATCCACAATTTGAACTAAGACGAAATACAATAATTGTTGGTAGAAATAGCCAAGAATTGGCAGCGACTTTTGGAGATCCTTCTCGTGTACTATACAGGCATACCGGTATATCAACTCCCAATGATCAGGCAAATGGAATCATACTAAGAGGTCTGCCTTCATGGATGATAAAATGGTCTGTTGATGGTGCAGAAATATTAAATCCAAATCATCTAAGTAATGCTGGCACACTGACAGATCAAAGTAGTGCATCGGCAGGTGGAGTTTTGATGTTCCCATTTGAGACAATTAAAAAATTTAGTTTTCATGGAAGCCCAACTAGTTTAGCTGGACCTTCAGCATTGGCTGGAACGGCTGATTTTAATTTTGGTGGAGAATCAGACACTTTCATAAAACTTGGACTGTTAGGCATGGAAGGTTCCTACCAATCAAAAGGTGAAGCATTCAAAGCCCATGCTAGATATTCCACAGTTGGGCTGCTTTCCGATCTGGGTGTCAGCTTTGGAAACGAAGACATTAAATTTCAAGATGTATTTTTGCAATACAAGCCTACAGATCATTTTTCAGCCTTTATTTCTCTTGCCAAAAATTCGAACTTTCATGCTCGAGTTGATGATTTCGATGATGCAGAGATTACCAAAGATCTCCAAGAGATTGATTATAGTTCATCAATCATCGTAGGTGGATTAAATTATACAAAAAATCGAAGTTCACATTCATTGGCTGTTTCAAATTTTAGTGATAGAAGATATTGTGAAATGTATGGACTGTACTGGTTAAATGATCCTTTCTGCTCTGGAGAAACCGGAACTTCTGATAATTGGATGGTAAGTTATTTTGGTAAACAGAATGCCTTAAATAAAGTAACACAGAAGATTGACATTGCTGTCCATTCAAAATATCAATCAACAGAATTCAATAATGTCTACGGCTCAGGGAACATTGAGCAAATCCAAATCAGACCTTCACTTCAATATCGTTACATATCGAAATCGGCAAACTTTGAGCTCAGTCCCGGATTGTTATATGGATCATTGACTAATGAAATATTACCAGAAGGTTCAGCCAATTTATCTTTTCATAAAGGAAACTCAACCATAGAATTAAGCAGCAGTTTTACCCACCAAATCCTATCTGGATTCATACCGTTGAATGGAATAAATGATGAGCTAAATACCATGACCGGATTTGTCAATGCCATTGCCTTGAAACGCAAATTGAGATCAAAAGGTATTTTCCAGAGTGGAGGATTTCTAGTTAGACTCTTTCATCATAATTTGAGTAACGTGCCTATCGATCCAAGATTCAACCTTAGTCCTCTCAATGGTTTGGATGAGAATTTTGATGTAGAAAGGTTTGTTGAAGGAAAAGCAAGATCTCAAGGTGTGGAAACCATGTTCAATGCTCAACTGGCAAATGACTGGTATTTCAACGCCAACTTTAGTCTCTTTGATTTGAAGTATGGAACCAATGACCTATCATTAAATGCAAGAAATAATTATAACTACATTTTCAACTTCACCCTTTCGAAGAAGATAAAATTTTCTCGCGGAAGAACATTGGGAGTAAATATGGCAACACACTACCGGGGAGGCATATACGAAAGATACTTACTTCCTAAAGAACAAAGATTGTCTCCTTATTTCAGAATTGATACAAGGTTAGAATACAGATTTAAGAAGTCAATATTAACCTTGGATATTCAGAATGTAACCTCAAGAGAGAATGATGGATCTCTTTACTTAGATTTTTTAAATGAAGATTTGCTTTTGAGAACTCAGTTGGGCATGATTCCTATTTTGAGTTGGCAGAGAAATTTCAACTAGTGATGTATTCATATAATTACAAACAAAAAAAGCAGGTCCATTGACCTGCTCCAAAATATATCCTATTTTTCCTTTGTTCTTACTTATTGATCATCAACTTTTCTGAAATGGCTCCGATTTCAGATTGAACGTTGATAATGTACATTCCTGAAGACCAGCTAGCGGCATTGATTGCCTGAGACAATTGTGATTCAGTACGGTCAGTATCTTGATAAACAAGTTTTCCATTTACATCCAAAACAGAAAGCTTGTAAGTACCGATATTGTTCAATGCATTGATTTCAACATTGACATTATTTCCATCGAAGTAAACGTTGCTTGAATCAATCCATTCCAAATTTTCATTGCTTGAAAGAGTGGCTATATTCTCTACCATAGATGAATTTTGAATCATATAGGTATCACCATCTTTTCTCCATACAATAACTGCAATATCGTAAGGTGTTTCTCTTAGGGTGAAAGTATTTGTGAAACTCAGTTCATAAGTACCAACTGCTACTTCCCCAGCATCAGAAATATTATCACCAAAGTGATCATTCGTAAAAGTACCTAGCAAAAGTTTCTTGTGCTCTGCATCGTTACCTTGACCTGATTGGAAGTGAACGTAGTCATCTCCAAGTAGGTAAACGCCCAAAGTAAACTCTCCAGTCATTGTTTGATTAACATCAACTGTAACATCGGCAATGACGTCTCCTTCGTTTTCGCCATAATAGCCATGGACTTTCACTTCCATTTCAGGCTGTGAAGAGTTCATTTCATCAATCATTGTTTTCATTTCATCAATGGCCTGATCGATGCTTGCACCGTTAACGTTAATCCTTGTATTATTAAAGTAAAATGACGGTTGACTATTAATGTTTAAGTTTTCTGAGAAAGATGCATTCACAGCATTGTTAAGTTCACCACTGTGGTGAATGGCCATGATCGTAGCATTTTCAGCTCCAATCTCAGAAACCATTTTGTCCATCATGTTCCAACCCCAGCTTCCACAATTTGGGCACCACGTAGCTGAAACTTTAGTAAGTACTGGTCTATTTCCTTGACCAAAAGTTAGCCCGATGGAACCTAGTAGAATAATTAGTGTAAAAAAATGTTTCATATTATTGTGTCGTTTATTTTGTTAAAAACAATTTGAATTAATTCTTATCAAAGATTGCCAATTGATTCTTTATAAATTGTCGCAGTCACAACTTGACCAACTACACGCAGTGATCTTTTATCAATGACGGATAAATCATCGCAGTGTGTATGCCAACATTTTTGAAATGTATTGTTCCCTTCTGAGAATTTCTTTTTTGGAGTATTGATAATATCCAACATTGGAATTTTCGCCAATTCGTTTACATAAACATGATCATCAACAATTTCACCAATACGTTTGTTGACGAATAAATCTCCGTAGCCCATATTTTGTGCAAGTGTCCAAATCTTTTTCACTTTACTGCCACAAAATTTAAGTGAATAATCATCTTGTCCAAAGACAGGATTTTTAGCACCAACCATGTCCAATAAAATTCCATAGATGGGTTTATAATTTTTTCGGTGTTTATTTCTTGACCAATATTGAGACCCCAGACACCATGAATTCAGTGGAGCTGAAGGTCCGCTCTTTCCTTGGTCTTCGGCATCAAACAAAATAAAATCGATGCCCATATTAATGGGATTGTCTTTTACCAATCGAGCAATTTCCAAAAGAACGGCAACGCCACTACCTCCATCATCAGCACCTAAAATGGGTTCATTTCTTCGTTCTTCATTTGGATCTTGGTCGCCAATCATTCGACTGTCCCAGTGAGCAGCAAGAATAATTCTTTTAGCATGTTTTGGATTGATCTGTGCAATGATATTCGTCGAGGCTAATGACTCACCGGTGTATATGTTTGCTTCAAAATCCTGTTCGATGACCTCGGCACCGAATGATTCAAATTGGGAAACCAACCATTGCTTGCATGCTTGGTGTTCATTTGTACCAGGCACACGTGGACCAAAATCCACTTGCTTTGCTACATAATTGTAAGCAGTGTCTGCTGAAAAAGTAGGAATCTTTAAATTCGTAGCTTGAGCATTTGGTTTTACTTCGGTTGATGATTTAGTGTCCGATTCGCAGGCAGCGAAACACAAACACGTGATGATCAATATCCAGCTTAGATTTTTCATAGTACTCATTTTAATTAAGGCTCCACTCTGTTCCATCCTTCCCATCTTTAACCTGGATATTTAACTCAGAAAGTTTATCCCGAATTTTATCGGCAGTGCCCCAGTCTTTATTTTCTCGTGCACTTTTTCTAATATCAATGATTAAGTCCATAAGACCTGCCAGTGCTGTACCTTGACCATCGTTTTGATCTTGATCATCTTGAAGGCCAAAAATTTCGAAAAGGAAATCGGAAAAAGTTTTCTGCAGATTGGAAAGACAATCTTTGCTTAAATGATTGACATCTATATGTCCATCTTTCATTGAATTGATTTTGGGCACCAATTCAAATAATCGTGAAAGTGCTTTTGGAACATTGAAGTCATCATTCATATCCACAAAGGCGGACTCGATGATATTGTTTATTTCTTCATCAAGATCATTGCTGCTTGCATTGGTCGTCAATTGCTGTAGCGTTCGGTTTGCTTCCATGACTCTTTTGTAGGCTTTTTCTGCAGCCAAAAGTCCATCATTGGTCAGGTCATTGGTAGAGCTATAATGAGATTGTAGCATAAAGAACTTCACAACCATTGGTGTGTACCCTTTGGTAATGTGAGGACTTTCACCTGTAAAAAGTTCAGTAGGAGTAATGGTGTTCCCATCGCTTTTGGACATCTTTCGTCCGTTCATCAACAACATGTTGGTGTGTAACCAGTAGTTGGCTGGTTGACAATTGCACGCACCAACATTTTGAGCGATTTCATTTTCGTGATGTGGAAATTTAAGGTCGTTCCCTCCACCATGAATATCAAAGGTTGACCCTAGGTATTTTGTGCTCATTGCTGAACATTCTAAATGCCAACCAGGAAATCCTTCTGACCAAGGACTGGGCCATTTCATAATGTGCTCTGGAGATGCCTTCATCCAAATGGCAAAATCCGAAGGATGATTTTTCTCATCTTGATTCTTGAGATTATCTCTTGACTCTGAAAGCAGATCATCAATGATTCTTCCAGATAGATCACCATAACAATCTTTTGCTTTTGCAAATTTTAGTGTATCAAAGTAGACGGAACCATTCTTCTCATACGCGAATCCGTTATCCAGAATTTTTTGAACCATTTCAATCTGTTCAATGATATGTCCAGTTGCACGAGGTTCAATGCTTGGTTTTTTGGTATTGAATATTTCCATCATGGCATGAAAGCCATTGGTATATTTTTGTACCACTTCCATTGGCTCGAGTTTCTCGAGTCTTGCACCTTTCAAAATTCGATCCTCTCCGTCATCAAGTAGGTGACCAACATCAGTTATATTTCTAACATATCTAATCTTGTAGCCCAAATAAAGAAGGTATCTATAGATCACATCAAAGCTTACAAAAGTTCTGACATTGCCAAGGTGTACATCGTTGTAGACTGTTGGTCCACAAACGTACATGCCAATGTATCCTTCATTGATGGGTTTGAAAACTTCTTTCTTGCGAGTAAGGCTATTGTGAACCTGCAAGGTTGAATTGTGCATTTGTTTAACGGTGTTATGTTATTGTTTGCTGATCTTGAAGTATCAATTGATCAGAGTACAAAGGTACTATTTATACAATTCTGTTGGTGGGAAGATGAATGGCAAATATACCGCTTATTTTCAAATTACTTGATTAGGAATAATCGAATAGTTCATCGAAACTCAAAACGGTTGAGTATCCTTTGTCTTGGAAATACTTTTTGGTTTCGTCAGCTGATTTTTGAGAAGTGGCGAGAATAAAATCTCCACCCCAGGCTCCTAAAGATTTTGTTTTACCCCAATAGTCTGAAAAGTACTTTGTTTGTACAGTTTCCAGTCCAAGACTTTCAGCCACCATTTCTTCATGGTTTGAAATGATGTTTTCAAAAGCAGATAGTTCTGTACAGGCCAATATTTCATCAGTGAGACCAGATACATTTTGTGCAAGGCCTTTTCTGCCTTTCGCGTTTTTCATATAATATTCAATGCCTGCTTCAGATGATTGCTTAACATTCAAATTGATGAAAAACAATTGGTCTTTAAACTTTGGTAGAAAATCTATTTCCTGATAATTGATGGTATCGTCTTCTATTTGATAAACGATTGGAAGTTCTGCTCCGGCACAAGCTACATCATACCCAGAACCATCAGAAATTTTGAAATGTAAAAGAAGTGGATTAACATCTGCCCATTGTGCAACGAGGTATGTCAATGTAGAACTTGACCCCAATCCCCATTCAAGAGGAAAGTCAAGTGTCGTCACCACCTTAAATCCAGACCATTTGGATAAGAAGTCGGAATTTAATTTTACGGCACCTTTTAACAATTTGCAGAGGTAATTGGCCTGTTTGTCATTGGTTGTTTTTACAACGGAGAAATCAAAAAAAGAAATCTTCGCTTCAAACCAAATATTACCTTCGTGGTCATAACTTTTCCAGGTGAGATCAGAGTTTCGCTGACTGGTAACTTTCATATGTTGACCTAGCTTGGTCGGTAAGGCCAATGCTTTGGCTCCGTCTAGTACTGCGTACTCTGCAGTAATCAACAATTTTCCCCTTCCAAAAAACTCTGCAGCGATGGTTTTAAGTTTGCGGCAAAAGTAATTAAATCGAAGTGAGTTGTTGGAATCTTTAAAAAGAATTTGTGGTCTAATTAATTTGTAGTTACATTTTTATCAGGGTAAACCACTAGAAGAATGATGTTGGTTTAAACTTTAACATCTCTTGTCTTCTGAAGAAATTCACGCACCGCATTGAAGGATACAATCTTATCGTTAAAGTGGCTAAATGCTTGTTCGGATTCAGTATCGGTAGCTTGTAGATGATTCAATATGTTTTTGAGATGCATTTTCATGTGTCCCTCTTGAATTCCTGTGGTGACCAATGATCTGACAGCAGCAAAATTTTGTGCTAGTCCCACTGCGGCAATGATACTCATCAATTCCTTTGCTCCAGGATTTTCAAGAAGCTCAAGACTTCTCTTTGCAATCGGATGCAGAGAGGTGAGACCTCCAACAGTACCAACGGCCATTGGTATATCAAGCCAGAATTTAAATATTCCTTTTTCTATTTTACAATGAGATAGACTGGAGTATTGACCTTCAGCAGCATATGTGTGCCCGCAAGCTTCGATGGCTCTAAAATCATTTCCGGTCGCCAACACAACTGCGTCAATACCGTTATATATGCCTTTATTATGGGTGGCAGCTCGGTAAGGATCAATTTCTGCAATTTCAATAGCGTCGCGAAACCGACGGGCGAATGTATGCGCTTCCATGCTACCTTTGAAATTACCCAAATCTTCTATGTTACATTCTACCGAAGCAATCACTCTACATTCAGGCGTATAGTTTGATAGTATACTCATGTTCACTTCTAACGCATTCGCATCTCCGGTAATATTAGTGCCGTATTCATAAAGAGATTTGGCAAATTGTTCCAAACAAGTATTGATGAAATTTGCACCCATCGAATCACAAGTTTCGAAGGAAGCTCTTATTTGGAAATAGTTCTCCTTTTTATCAGTAAAATCGATTAGTTCCAAATCCAGAATTCCACCACCGCGATTATTCATATTGGCAGATATATCGGAACAATCTTCGATCAATTTTTCTTTAATGGATTGGAAATGATCGGTAAGAATTTGCTTGTCTGCAAACCAAAGGAAATGCACCTGACCCAATTTTTTGGTATCAATGATTTCAGTCTTAAATCCACCTCGGGTCATCCAAAATTTAGCTGCAGAAGAAGCCGCAGCCACAACAGAACTTTCTTCAATGACCATGGGCACGCAATAGGTCTTGCCATTGATTAAAAAGTTTGGAGCAAGTCCAAAAGGCATAGGGAAGTTACTTACTGTATTTTCACTGAAGCCGTCGAGAATTTTTTGCTGTTCGTCACTCGAGTGCCAATAGCTCATAAGTTCACGCATGACAGCCTCTGGGTCTGTAAAAAAGGTCTTGGCCATCCATTTGATCTTGTCTCTCTTCCGCATGGAAGAAAAGCCACTGATCGTTTTGGTTTTATCTTTTTCAGCCATTTCCTATTATTCTTTGATTCTCAGAAAGGCATGTGCCACTTCCAATCCTTCTATTTGCAATTTGGTAAAAGTATCAACTGCTTCCTGACTTTCCAAGGCATGTTTCAAAAACCCGGAAGCCATTCCATAAATACTATTCAATTTACATTTTTGAATAGCATAATAACCATCGAGAAAATCTTTGATTCCCCCGGAGATGATTACTTTTTTTGATTGAATGGCTACATCATCAACCAATGAATTTGTCCAATCTATCATTTCATTTGATGAATGTCCAAGATTGGCTATTTTTTCAAACAATGCTTGTTGCATCGGATTTGATCGGAACAACTCAATTTTTGAAAAATTTGTACCTCCATTCGAGGCGAAGTCAATGGCTTCCAAAGGCATTGAAAGAAGAGCTTTAAGACTGGCTTTGCCAAATCCTTGACCTACTTCTTTAACGATAATAGGGCATGTTACTTTTGACAATAATTTTTGAATGGTTTCGATTGGAATGTGATTAATTTCATCTCCTTCAGGTTGTAACCATTCTTGCAAAGGATTAACATGTACAATCAAACCGTCAGCACTGAGCTTTTCAATCAGCCGGTCAATTTTTTCAGTTTCACCTTTTTCGATCAATTGCTCTATCTGGGCAATGCCTAAATTGGCAAACAATGGTTGATCAGGCATCAATGATCTTACATCAAAGTCATTGAAATATTCGTCACTATCTAGTAGTTGGCGACAGGAGCCGAGTCCCATCCCAAGACCGAATTTTCCACATACAGTGGCAAGCCTTTTATTTATAGTATTGGCCAATTCTGTTCCTCCGGTCATGCTGGATATCCATATAGGGTATTGCATGATCTTACCACCTAATTCGAAATTGGCAGAAAGTTTTGCTTTTGGAAGACCAGAAAGCATAGGCTCATAATAAAAGCGATCATCTAATTGGGTCTTATGGATTTGTGATTCAAAAGCCAATTTGATATGATCAAGCTTCCTTTCTGAAGCATCTTCTGGTATACTTGTTTGTGATTCCTTTTTGATCTCTTAAATATTTCCAAATAAAGTGTAAATATAGGAACATTGAATACCTCATAATGGTTTAAACCCGTTATCATTGAGTCTTTTTCTAAATAAACAAACAGATAAACAATGCAAAACGTCCTAAGAATCTTCACTTTGGCCGCCTTGGTGGCTATTTCTCTTGCCTCATTGACCGCTCAAAATGCAGAATGTATCAAGGCATATAATGTGGCTGTAGAAAAAGTAAAAGCAAAAGATTATGAGGGCGCTATTGTAGCCTACGGAGCTGCCATCAAAGCGGACCCAAGTTATGCAAAAGCGTATTATAATCGTGGAACAGCATTGTTGAGGTTGAAAGAATATGAACAAGCAGAAAAGGACTTTGCACAGACTACCAGATTGGAATCTGATAACGGGAAAGCTCACTATTATTTGGGTTATGTGAAAATGCAACAAACCAAACTCAAAGATGCACTCATCGATTTTTCACGAGCATTGAAACATGATGAATCATTGACCGACGCATACTATTACCGTGGGTATATTCAGATGAAGGATAAAAATTACGAAACTGCCATAAGAGATTTCGAAGATGCGGCGAACATTGATCCAGAAAATTATAAGTCATTTTACAATGCGGGCTTGTGTTACTACAAATTAGAAAACTATATGGATGCGATCAATTCATTGACCGTTGCATACGATATCAAACCAGACTATTCCAATACCTTATATTACAGAGGACTCGCGTTTTCAAAGTTGGAAAAATATGATCATGCTGTTTCCGATTTGACACAAAATCTTGAACTCAAGCCAAGTGTAGAAAGCTACTATTACAGGGCCTATGCGAACAACAAACTTGAAAATATCGAAGGCGCATTGGCAGATTATAATGCGGCTTTGGAATTAGATCCAAACCATGTCGCTTCGCGAAAAAACAGTGCCAACTTAAACATTAAGATGAAAAACTATGAGGCTGCTGCGAATGACTTTAATCATCTAATGAAAGTAGAGCCTAAAGAAGAAAGCCATTATCTCAATGCAGGTATTTGTTCATTCAATGCATCAGCATATGGTGAAGCGTTGAAAAGTCTTGATGCTTTGATTGCCTTGAATCCTAAGCATGCGGAAGCACTATTCAATAGGGCTAATACATATGCAAAATTGGGTAAAATGGAGCAAGCATGTGCAGATGTGCGTGCTTCAGCTGAGCTGAATTATGATAAGGCATTTCAGTATGTGTCTGGGTATTGTCAATAGTTTTGCCGTTATAATGGATATCCAATTCTTTTGAATTTAATCGAATCTACCATTCGTTAATTGCTAGAATAGGCTAAAATTTTCCATCTTTCTACCTCCTCACTAAAAAAAAAGTGCGAAAATACACCTGATTTTCAGGCAGTTACAAGCCTTTGATTAAAAAAATCAGGCCAAAACCTTGCAATGTAAGTTGCGAAAACATACTTTTGCGGACCGCTTTGGAAAAGGGCGGTTTTTATTCAAAAAATAAATTCAAAATTGTGAAAACACTTAGCTATAAAACAGCTACTGCCAAGCCATCTGAAGTGGTGCGAAAATGGCACCTCGTTGATGGTGAAGGAATGGTAGTTGGAAGGATGGCTACCCAGATTGCTACCATTTTGAGAGGAAAGCATAAACCGTCATATACACCCAATATTGACACGGGTGATTATGTAGTTGTAATCAATGCTGATAAAGTTAGATTTACTGGAAATAAAATGCAGCAAAAAGAATATCAAAGATATTCAGGTTACACGGGTGGACAGAAAAAAAGAACTGCTCAAGAAATGATGGATAAATTTCCAGAAAGAATTGTTGAAAAAGCTGTGAAAGGAATGCTTCCAAAAAGCAAACTAGGAAGAGCGATGTTCAAAAAACTATTTGTTTACCCGGGTACTGAGCATCCGCATACAGCTCAAAAGCCTGAAGCATTAAAATTCTAAGATTATAATGGAAGTAATAAATACAATAGGCCGTAGAAAATCTTCAGTGGCAAGAGTATATCTGTCACAAGGTTCAGGCAACATTCAAATCAATGGAAAAGAATTGAAAGACTACTTTCCTCAAGAAAGCATTCAGTTTAATATTACTGATCCTTTCAAGACGGTAGAAGTTGAGAATCAATTTGATCTTAAAGTCAATGTCCAAGGTGGTGGTTTTAAAGGTCAGTCTGAGGCAATCCGTTTAGGTATTTCAAGAGCCTTATGCAAGGTCAATGAAGACTACAGAAAACCATTGAAAGACAAGAAGTATCTCACAAGAGATGCAAGAAAAGTGGAGAGAAAGAAATTTGGTAAGCCTAAAGCGAGAAAGAGCTTCCAGTTCTCAAAACGTTAATCTATTTATTGATTTTTCAAAAGAATAAAAATGAGTTTACCTACATATAATGATCTATTGGATGCTGGAGTACACTTTGGCCACATGAAAAGAAAGTGGAATCCTAAAATGCTTCCTTACATCTTTCAGGAAAGAAAAGGCATCCACATCATAGACCTTAATAGAACAGCTGATTGTCTTCAAAAAGCAGGTGACGCTATGAAAACAATGGCTAAAGCTGGAAAGAAAATAATGTTCGTTGCTACGAAAAAGCAAGCAAAAGAAATTGTTTCTAATAGCGCAAGATCAGTAAGCATGCCTTATGTTACTGAAAGATGGTTGGGAGGAATGATGACCAACTTTTCTACTATCAAAAGGTCAATTAAAAAGATGAACAACATTGATAAGATGTTAGCGGACGGCAATGTTAGTATCACAAAAAAAGAGAGACTGACACTGACGCGTGAAAGAAACAAATTGGAAAAGGTTCTTGGAGGTATTGCAAATATCAACAGATTGCCTAATGCCATTTTTGTTGTAGATACATCGTTTGAGCATATTGCAATTGCAGAGGCAAAAAAATTAGGAATTAAAATCTTTGCAATGGTTGATACAAACTCAAACCCCAATGTAGTAGACTTTCCGATCCCAGCCAATGACGATGCATCAAAATCTATTTCTGTCATTACAGAATATTTGACAGGATGTATCAAAGACGGATTGAAGGACAGAGAAGCGATGAAAAAAGGCGCTTAAGAAAACAACATTTTTAAACATACAATTCTAATAAACATGAGTGAAATAAAAGCATCTGATGTTAAAGCCCTGAGAGATCAAACCGGTGCAGGAATGATGGACTGCAAAAAAGCATTGATTGAAGCTGGTGGAGACTTTGAGGCGGCAACCGATATATTGAGAAAGAAAGGTCAAAAACTTTCTTTGAAAAGAGCAGACAGAGAAGCAAAAGAAGGTGTGGTTATAGCAAAAACCAGTGATAACAAAAGCAATGGTGTGGTTGTAAGATTGAGCTGCGAGACAGATTTCGTTGCTAAAAATGAAGACTTTGTAGGATTGGCTGACACAATTGCAGACATCGCATTGACAAAACTTCCTGAGTCATTAGAGGATCTTTTGGCGCTGGAATTTACATCGGGCATGAGCATTGGTGAAAAAATCACAGAGCAAATTGGTGTAACTGGTGAAAAAATGGATTTGAGCGCATACGGCAAAATCGTTGCTAATGGAGGTCAGGTTCTTCCATATATTCACATGGGCCATAAAGCAGGCGTGATTGTAGCATTGAACAAAGATGATGCACAATTTGAAGAGCCAGGTAAGAATGTTGCGATGCAAGTAGCTGCCATGAAGCCAATTGCACTTGACAAAGATCAGGTCGATGCATCAGTTGTCAAAAAAGAAATCGAAATTGGAATGGATCAGGCAAGACAAGAAGGGAAGCCTGAAGCCATGCTAGAAAAGATAGCAATGGGTAAGCTTGGAAAATTTTACAAGCAAAATACCTTGTTAAATCAACAATACGTGAAAGACAATAAAATGTCTGTTTCAGATTATCTGAAAAGTCTCGACGCTGATTTAACAGTCACAGATTTTAAGCACATTGCATTAGGATAAAAATTTTGAAAGCGGCTTTTTTAAAGTCGCTTTTTTTATATTCATTAGGTTCATTTGTTGTACATGAATTATAAGTATAAAAGAGTCCTCCTCAAATTGAGCGGAGAAGCCCTGATGGGTGATCAGAAGTTTGGTATTGATGCTTCTAAATTGAAGCATTATGCTAAAGAAATAAAACAGCTGTCTGAAAGAAAAATTGAAGTGGCAGTCGTCATTGGAGGAGGAAATATTTTCCGGGGCTTGCAAGCTGAAGAAAATGCGATTGAAAGAGTACAGGGCGATTACATGGGCATGTTGGCTACTTGTATCAATGGTCTCGCACTTCAGTCAGTTTTGGAAAGCGCCGGGGTATACACCAGGTTAATCTCAGCAGTTGAGATGCGGCAAATTGCAGAACCTTACATCAGACGTAGAGCAATCAGACATTTGGAAAAAGGAAGAGTTCTTATCTTTTCTGCTGGTACCGGAAGTCCATATTTTACGACAGACTCTGCAGCCGCCCTTCGAGCCAACGAAATTTCTGCTGACGCAATATTGAAAGGAACAAAAGTAGATGGTATTTACAACAAGGACCCTCATAAATATCCTGATGCCACAATGTATAAAAATATTTCCTTCAATGAAGTAATTGCTCAGGAACTGGGAGTGATGGATATGACTGCATTTACTATGTGTCACGAAAACAACCTACCTATTGTTGTGTTTAATATCAATGAAGAAGGCAATATGCTGAAGATCATCGAAGGCCAGTCCATTGGTACTCTTGTGACTTGAGAGGTAAGTAAAGAGGGAGAGACAAGGAGAAATAGCTCGATCCTAAAGCGAACGAACGACAAATGATTGACATTCGAAAAATAAGTCAGGAAGATATTCATGAATGGGTACTGTCGAAAGGGGGAAAACCATTTGTATCTAAACAAATATATCAATGGCTATGGCAGAAAAGTGCCACCTCTTTCGAGGAAATGACCAATCTGTCAAAGACCTTAAGGGAGCAACTTTCGCAAGAATTCATCTTTAATCCAATCAAGGAAGACAAGACTCAAAAAAGCAATGACGGTACAATAAAGACCAGATGGAAGTTACATGATGGACATCTGATAGAGTCGGTTTTAATTCCTGTCCCCTCTGATCAACGTTATACTGTATGTGTTTCCTCTCAAGTGGGATGTAGTTTAACTTGCAGTTTTTGCGCTACAGGGAAAATGAAAAGAGTGCGAAATCTCGATGCGGCAGAGATATATGACCAAGTAGTAGAAGTGAATAGACAAAGTTTGGAGACCTTTGATCATCCGCTTACAAATATTGTATTTATGGGAATGGGTGAGCCTTTGCTCGCTTACAACAATGTACTTGAAAGTATTGAAAAATTAACAAGTGAAAAAGCATTGAATATCTCAGCCAAAAGAATTACAGTCAGCACTGCAGGTATCGCCAAGATGATCAAAAAATTGGCAGATGATGAAGTTCGATTCAATTTGGCATTGTCACTACATGCTGCAGACGATGAAAAAAGAAACAGCATCATGCCAATCAATGAAACCAATAATTTGGAAGTACTGATGGATGCTTTAGAGTATTTTCACTTAAATACAAAGAATAAGATCAGCTACGAATACATTGCATTCAATGGTTTTAATGATTCTATAGAAGATGCAAAAAACCTATTGAAACTCTGCAAAAGATTTCCCGTTAAGGTAAACATCATAGAGTATAATCCGGTCGAGGGAGTAGACTTTGTAAAGTCAAAAGCAGATCGAATTGAAAGCTTTACGAACTTCCTGAAGAAGAACAATGTAATGGCTACCTTGAGACGAAGCAGAGGGAAGGATATAGATGCAGCTTGCGGACAATTGGCAAATAAGTAAATTCCATTCTATTGAAATTTAGGCCCGATCATATTATAGCTGAATTGGATAGAAACCAAGAAGTATTCAAAGCTTTACTCACGGATAAAACAGAAAAAGCAAGAGTTTGGAAACAATCAGATGATAAATGGTGCCTACTAGAAATCGTTTGCCATTTGTATGATGAGGAAGTTTATGATTTCAGAACAAGAGTAAAAACCCAATTAGAATCACCTGGTACAACTCCACCCTCGATCGACCCTGAAGGTTGGGTAACGGAACGGAAGTATATGGAGAAAGAATATAGTGAAATGCTTCACCAATTCCTTTATGAAAGAAAAGCTTCTATTCAATGGTTGAATTCGCTAGTGAATCCTCAATGGGATAATTTTTATGAGCACCCAAGATTTGGTCCTTTATCAGCATCCTACTTTCTAACCAATTGGTTGGTCCATGACCAATTGCACATCAAACAAATTACCAGATTGAATTATGATTATGTTCAGCAGTTGTCAGATCACAATCGGAGATATGCAGGGAAGTGGGTTTAGGAGGATAGGTTGGTGATTTGTGTTAATCTGAGGTGAGGAATAATCCCTTCCAATAGTTAGTTATTCTGAATTTAACATCAATCTCATTTCATATGAATTTAAAAAGCGCCTTGTTCCTTTACACAATGATATTCTGCTTTCAAAGATTGTAATTGTCTTTTCAGATTTTTTCTTTCCTTATAGTTCAATGAACCATCAAGGATGATCTTATCGAATGGATCAATACTTTTGGGGAGATGGTGATGTTTTGATGTCAAGAGCAAAGTTGTTTTTTTGGATGTGGGAAATTCATAATTACTAAGATCCTCTGCACCGAAAATGAGCAATTGATCTTTGATTATTATATAAGGGAATACATATTTTGCAGAACCTGTTTGATAATTTTTAATATTCAGTTTTTCTTTGATTCCATGTGCCATTTGATTCCTTTGGTTGATGAATGATGTGTCCTCATCATTTTCTGAATACGACAAGCAAGTCAATCCTTCAAATATGTCGATGACGGTATTATTGTATGAGTCGTAGATTGTAATCTTTTTTTGAATTAATTGTTGATTTGATTTATGGAAGTTGTAAATAGTATTGAAAAGTAAAACCAGTGATGCATAAACAAAAAATTTACCTTTCAAATATGTGAAACCTACCATCAACAACATAGAGAATACATATAGAATAAAGACATTCCATTTGTCAAACCAAATATTATCAATGTGGCTAAGAGGCAATGATTGAATCCAATGTATGGAAGCATTGAAAGCACTGAGTAGACAGTTGAAAATATCGCCAACCAACAACTCATTCAAAGTATGTAGACCGGAGTACTCGATTATAAGTACAGCCAAACCCACTGATAGCAATAAAATGGCAAATGGTGCAGTAACAATTCCACTCAACCAAAAAGAACTTGCGAACTTGTTAAAATAGTAAATGCTCAAAGGAAAGACAGTAATTTGAGCAGCTATCGATACTGCAACCAGCGTCCAGATTTTATTGACCAAAGGGATTGGGGAATAAAACCACTTTTGAATTCTTGGACAAAAGAAAACAATTCCGATGAGGGCAAGGTAAGAAAATTGGAAGCCGATATTGAAGATGAAATAGGGATTATAGATCAGGAGTACGAAAGCAGTCGATAATAGCACATTGTAAACATTAATTTGTATTCGCAAGATATCTTTTGCCATAAAATACAAACTGAACATCAGGCTTGCTCTAAGTACTGCAGGTGCGGCTCCTGTCAAAAAAGCAAAGAACCAAATCAATACAATCGAAGCAAGACCTTTGCAAATTCGAGTAGCGGTCTTATTACTTTTTATAAACGAAAACAAAAATAAGATAAGTCCGCTTACGATACCTACATGCAAACCAGAAACAGCCAATACATGTATGCTACCGGTATCCGTATACGCCGCCATCAGATCTTCTGAAATGTAATCTCTGGTTCCTAACACCATGGCTGCCGCCACCCCAAGATTGTCAGCGTGAGGTATGTACTTTTTAAATACATTTATACAGTACACACGAGTGGATTGCAACCATTTTATAAATGGATTTCTTTCATAGCGATGAATTGTGTATTGATTAGGCTTTAAATAGGCAGTATGGAATATATTTTTATTTCTTAGTTGACTTTTTTGATCATACCCATATGGATTCTTTGCTTCCTTAGGTTCATAGAATTTGTTTGGTCCGATTAAGCTTTTTCCAATCAAGCTGTCGTTTGTGAATTCCCCAACGAGCTTAATATAGGCCCGGCCTTTGACATTTATTAATTCACCATTGCTTTCGACTTCATACATATCCACCTGACAGTTGGCTTTTTCACCATAGATTTTTGCAGATATTATTTCACCTTTAAATTCTTCAAAGTCAAAATGAGAGAAGTGGTTTTGCTGGAATTGAATTTGTGATTCCTGGATTCTGGTAAATCCCACGATGATCCAAAACAAAAGGATGCTAGCATTTAGTACTGGATATTTCAACTGCCTTTGATAAAAGCTGAAGCTAATCATCAATATCAAACCTGTAGTGAAAATGATGGCAAAAGGTAGGATTCTAGGGCTTACCTCAACAAAATTAAATATCAAAATTCCTATCGAATAGGAAATAATAATACGAACAATCGGTATTTCTGCGCGATTAAACATTATATGTTGAGAATTTTGGGAAATTTAATTGTTTTTTACACATGATTTTTATGAGTTATCATTAATTCTTATGTACCTTATACTTACTATCAATTTCAAATCCACATTGGTAAACCAAAACCGGAACAAAACGATCTCAAACTCCGTGACCTAGAACGATTTTCACATTAAGCACTAGTTACTTTTTAACCAAACACAAACACAAACTATGAGATGGATTATAATTCTTCTCTTGTGGTTATTACTTGGATTTGGCTATTATTCCATTTCAAAAATGTGTTGCGGCCCTGGTGGAGATGAAGTGAGTAATGTGTCGGCAACTGCACCCGTAGTAAATGATAGCAAAGAAGTTCCTTGTCCTTCCTTGGGCGAACTGTCATTCAAATGGTCTGAGGTAAATCCTACCTTAAGTGATTCCTGGAAACAAAAGATGGAGTCATTGACCAAATCATTGGAAGAAAACCAAAAACTACAAATCACAGGAATATACCGTGAAGGAGAAACCCAACCTGATAATTCTGCCGATCTTGGCATTGCACGTGCACAAGCAATTTCTAAATTGTTTGACCTTCCAGAGGATAAACTACAACTGAGAAGTAGGAAAATTCCAAAAGGAGATTACTCCCAAGACTGCGCCATAACGGGTGTAGACTTCAGAAATGTGATTGTTACGGAGAAGATCAAAGAAATTGATGATAAGACAATTATTTACTTCCCATTTAATTCAACCAATAAATTGAATGACAATGAGGTAGAGGCATACTTGCGCGATGTTGCTGAAAGAGTTAAGAAGACAGGAGAACGCATACGCTTAACAGGTCATACAGATGATGTTGGTGAAGAAGCCGATAATATCGTCTTAGGTCAGGGAAGAGCAGATGTGATTCAGTCGTATCTGATGAGCCAAGGAGTGCCAAAAGCAAAAATTATTTCGACTTCGAAAGGTGAAGGGCAACCCATTGCAAGTAATGATACGGAAGATGGTAAGCAACGCAATCGCCGCACCGAACTTCAAATTATTAAATAACTACAAATCAATTCAAAATGATATACTTAGGATTTTTCCAAACCTTTTGTGATAGTTGGTGGCTATGGTGGTTATTGCCTTTTATATTAGGACTTCTTCTTGGATGGGCCCTTTGGGCAAAGTGGAAAAGAATGTATGAAGAAGCACAAGAGGATATTGCGAAATTAAAGTCAAACATAAGAGATCTTGAAGCTGATTTGGATGAGTGTAGAAAAGCAAGAGCTGCATTGGATAGTGATTTGGCACTTGAACGTGGAAGAATGAGGGAGTGCCAAGCTAGAATCACAGAGCTAGAAGAAACCAATGCGGGTCTTATGGCAAGCATTGAAACAAATACATCCGATGCGGGAGATGTAGAAATGCAAGATGTTAAAGATACGCTGGTTGAAGAAGTTGTAGAAGAGCCAAATGTAGAAGAAAGCAAATCTAATATTACTACCGCTGGAATTGCAGGTGCGGGAGTCGCATCATTGACAGAAGAAGTTGTGGAGAAAGATCAACTTCAAATGATTGAAGGTATTGGACCGAAAATGGAAGAGGTTCTCAATGAAAATGGAATTCATAACTTCTGTCAATTGGCATCAAGAAGTGAATCTGAATTGAGATCTATTCTTGATAAATATGGAGATAAATATAAAATGATTGATCCTGCCGGATGGATTCCTCAGGCGAAGGCTGCATGTGATGGTGATTTTGAAACCATGATCAAATTGCAAAAGGCAGACGGTTCGGAATCGAAAGCAGAAAGATTGATGTATGGCACATCTGAAAAAGGAACAGCAGAAAGTAAATCAACAGATTCAGTTACGAAGGAAGATGGAGAGAGTCAAGGAGATGTCGGAGATTCCATCGGACTTTCCACAGGTGCAACATCTTTGGCAGCAGGCTCGAGCAAACCAGATAAGTATGCAAAACTGAAATCAGACAACCTACAAATCATTGAAGGCATTGGACCGAAAATGGAATCTGTTCTCAAAGAAAATGGAGTGAACAGTTGGGCTGCACTATCATCAAAAACTGAATCAGATCTTAGAGCTATTTTAGATAAATATGGAGATAAGTATAAGATAATAGACCCTGCCGATTGGTCAGCTCAGGCCAGCAAGGCCAATAACGGTGATTGGGAAGGATTGATCTCTATGCAAAAGGCAGATGGTTCGGACTCAAAAGCTGAGAAAGTGATGATCAAGCTTGGAATCATGAAGCAATACGCCCAAGATGACTTAAAAGCCGTCGAAGGTATTGGACCAAAGATTGCAGAGCTTCTGACCAACAATGGGATATCCACATGGAATGAATTAGCAGATACAAGTCAGGATAAATTACAGTCTATCCTCAATAGCGCAGGAGACCGTTATAAACTTGCTGATCCGCGCACTTGGCCTTCACAAGCCAAGCTTGCCGCAGAAGGCAAATGGGATGAGCTAGAAGCCTACCAGGAATCATTGAATGGTGGCAAATAGACAAACAATTTGATCTACAAAGGGTTGATGGCGAAGCCATTGACCCTTTTTTATTGATTTTTTATTCCCAGCTTTCGTTACAAATGCACTGCTGTTACATCTCATCTTTATTGTAATAAATAATATTGTTAATTTAGATTCACAATTGATTAAAATGAGATTTACCATTGTTCTTATTCTTTGTCTTTCACAATACTTGGTATTTGGGCAAGAAAGCAAGGTTGCTGCAAAACAAATAAACTGGATGAGTTGGCAAGAAGCTGTTGAAGCGTCCAAGGAGAATCCAAAAAAGGTTTACATCGATATGTACACTGATTGGTGTGGTTGGTGCAAAAAAATGGATCAGACTACATTTCAAGATCAGGAAGTAGTTGATTATATGAATGAACACTTCTATGCGATTAAGTTTGATGCAGAGCAAAAGGACACGATTATATTCAATGATCATACTTTCGTATACAGCGGTGAGGGCAGAAGGGGTGCACATCAACTCGCATCAGCCTTGTTAAATGGTAGACTTGGATATCCTTCTTTTGTTGCTTTAGATGAAGATTGGGCGAGAATATTGATCTCTCCTGGTTACAAAAAACCTGAAGGTGTTCTTCAAGAATTGATCTTTGCCAAAGAAGAAATGTATAAGACGATCAGTTGGGAAAATTACAAACAGTAATTTAAAACAGGTCAATCACTTTACAATAAACTCAATACCGATTACTCCACATTGTTCTTCGACTTTGGAAGGGCTGAATTTGTATTTCCTTGCACTTTTTATACCTAAATCTACAAGGTAGTTGTCTGTAGTCGTAGATCCTTGTTGGGTGTATCTTGCGTTGATGACATTTCCTTCTTTGTCCACACAAATTTTTATCATGACAACACCTTTCTTTTGAGAATTGTCTTTGATTTCAGGCTCGTATATAATGTCTCTGCCATCTAGTCCTTCTCCGATTTCTCCTTTACCTGTACTGTGACCAGCAAGTATATCTGAACTTGGTTTTCCAAATTCATCTCCTTTTTCCGTAGGAATTTCTCCTTTAGAATTATTGTTGAATAATGATCCAAATCTGGCTTTGGCTTCGATAAGTTCGGCTTCGATTTGTTCTTCTTCGTTTACTTTTTCTTCCTGTGCAGGAGAAGAAGAGACCTCTATTTCGTTTACTTTTTCAATTTCTTTTACTTCCTTTTTGACCGGTTCACTTATAACTACAGATGATTCCTTTTCAATTATTTTACTTTTAATTTCAGTTTTCGTGGGAGCCACAGTTCTTTGTTTTTCTACTTCTTCGATTTCTTCCTTAGGAGCTTCTTCAGCTTTTGCAGAAGTAGGCGTAAACTCTTTCAAAGGATTTTCTTGAGGTGTGCCGGCGTTTGGATTACCAAAATTTACCACAATACCCTGAACCGTCTCCTGAATGGGAGAAGAACCAAAAATGGGCAAGAAGAATAATAGAATCAATAACAAAAGATGTATAGCAAAGCTAATGATGTTGCTGTTCTTTCTTCTTTCTTTTTCGTCAAATGTCAGATCATGTATGTGCATAACATATACTAATTACCGTTAGATAATCATGTAATGGTTAATAAATTGTAGAATTAAGTTTTACTTCGGGTCGGTAATAATGGCTTCAAGCTGATATCTAAAAGCCATGTCCATTACTGCCACTACTGCTTCGCTGGGTGCTTTATCATCAGGTGTAATGATGAATGATTTTTTATTTTCTTTTTTCAATTGTGCTACAGCACTATTCAATTTTGATTTGGAAATATTACTTCCGTTCAACTTGTAAGTGCCGTTCCTTTCAATGTTTACTATTGTAGGTCTTGTCTTTGTAGGTGGGGGATTATCGTTTGATTTTCCTGGTAGTTTGAGGTTCAATGCATTCGGGATAATCATTGATGAAGTCAGCATGAAGAATATCAATAACAGAAAGATGATATCTGTCAATGAAGACATGCTGAATTCAGCGCTAACCTTATTTCTTCTTTTCATTCCCATATTATGAAGAAGGTTGTGTTGCGATTATGGCTTTGATTCTCAATTTACTTGCTATGGTCATTACATCGTTGACTTTCTCCCATGGTACTCCTACTTCTGAAATGATTGTAATGGTTGCGTTCTGCACGTTTTTCTGATATCCAAGATCCTTGTAAATGAGACCCTCTACTTTTGAAAGTCTGGTGGCTCTTCCATTATAAGTCACCCTTCCATCTTTGGTCAACATTACAGCCATATCAGTAGGCGCAACTGTTTTAGAATCCGATTTTGGAAGTTCAACATTGATCTGCACCATTGATGAAGTCAACATAAAGAAAATGAGCAATAGGAAAATGATGTCCGTCAAAGAGGACATACTAAATTCCGCACTTACTTTATTTCTTTTTTTCATCTAATGGTGAACTAGTTGCTTGGTTCTTGAAGCAAATCCATAAATTCAACGGCAGTTGCTTCCATTTGGTATATTACTTTGTCAATACTTGCTACCAAAAGGTTGTATCCTACGAATGCAAGGATACCAATGAACAACCCACCTGCTGTGGTAAACAATGCTTGATAAATACCACCAGCAAGTACATCAGGAGTAACATTGTTTTCTGATGACATTTTATAAAATGCCAAGATCATCCCGGTTACTGTACCAAAGAATCCAATCATTGGTGCAGCTCCAGCGATACTTGCCAATGTTGACAATCTTTTTTCTAGCTTGAACAACTCGAGGTTACCTACATTTTCAATAGCAGCATCGATATCTCTCAATGGTTTACCTATTCTTTGCAAACCTTTCAACACCATTCTTGAATAAGGTGAATCCATATTTGAGCAAACATTTTTGGCACCTTCGATATTACCAGCTGCCACGGCTGCTCTTATATTATTGATAAAAGTTTGATCTATTCTACCGGCTTTCTTGATGGTCCAATATCTTTCAAAAAATATTGCAACAGCGATGATGGATAGAATCGCAAGAATCAATACGATGACCAATCCAAGTATGTCACCGATACCTCCATCTTTAAACAGAAGTTTAAAAAGACTAACTGATTCTTCTTCAGACGCTTTTTGGAAAAGGAAAAAACTCAATGAATGCATTGCCTAAAAGTTAATTTACGTTGTAACGAAGCGAAAAATTGATTAATTGCAAATGTAGCCATAATTCATCATATAACAAATTTCTTTTATATGTATTTACATAGGTAAAAGGCTTTAATCTTTACCATTTATTCACATAAAGGGGTTTACTCAGAGTTTAAAAATTACGTTATTTGCAGCTTAAATTTTGAATCATGGCAAGAATATTAATAAATGATGGAATGCACCCAAGCGGTATACAGCGATTGGTTGATGCAGGACATGAAGTTCAAACAGACAGAATTCCTCAAGAAGAGTTGTCTTCAAAGCTACCTGACTTCGATGCTATTTGTGTTAGAAGTGCAACAAAAGTGAGAGAAGACCTTATTTCTCAATGTCCAAATCTTAAAGTTATTGGACGAGGTGGGGTAGGTCTTGACAACATTGATGTAGACTTTGCAAAGTCAAAAGGTATCTCAGTAGAGAATACTCCAGCTGCTTCTTCAAGATCTGTAGCTGAATTGGCGATGGGTCATGCGATGAGTTTGGCTAGATTTGTTCACCTGTCGAACAGACAAATGCCGGAACAAGGCAATACCGACTTCAAAGGATTGAAAAAATCATATTCGAAAGGTTTTGAGCTTGAAGCAAAGACAATGGGAATCATTGGTTTTGGAAGAATAGGACAGGAATTGGCAAAATTGGCATTTGGTTGTGGAATGGATGTTATAGCTTCAGACATGTTCGATATTACGGTAGATCTAGAGCAGAAAGTTGGTAATCAGCTTGTGAAGAACACAATTAAAACCTCAGACATCAATGATCTTTTTTCTAAAGCTGATGTCATCTCTCTTCATGTTCCGTTTACCGGGAAAGCAGTTCTTGATACAGACGCTTTTGCAAAAATGAAAGATGGTGTTGTGATTCTCAATGCCGCAAGAGGTGGAACCATTGATGAAGATGCATTGCTTTCTGCCTTGGAGAGCGGTAAGGTAGCAGCTGCCGGTTTGGACGTATTTGAAAACGAACCTACTCCAAGACCAACACTTTTGAATCACCCAAAAGTATCTTGTACGCCTCATATAGGAGCTTCAACTGTTCAGGCTCAGGAAAAAATTGCACTCGAGTTGGCGGACAAGCTGATTGCAAAGTTGGGATAAATTAATTGATAAGAAAGGGAAGAGAGATCTAGTTAAAATCTATTTACTAAAGTCTTACAATTTTGTAGCTATTTAGACTTTGCTTGATTTTGCTTCCTTCTAGTTTCAATTAAGTTCATTTTATTCGTATATATGTTCATGTGAAAAGGAACATAGCTCTCGTACTTTCTGGGATTATTCCCTTGTTCATACTATGGTATTTTTTGGGTTCTGCTTTAATCCATCCAGATCAATACGTGTATGCGTTTGGAGGAGATGCTGCCATCATGTATTATAATATCATTTGGCATAGTTGGTACGGTAAAAGTTTACTCTTAGAAAACATGAATTATCCGATTCATGAATCTATTTTCATGACGGCTTGTCAGGCATCATTGAGCAATTTTTTCGCACTTATCCATACGGTCTGGGAGAACAACCCAATTACCAATCATATTGTTGGGTCAGTTCATAGCATACATTATCTGATGATTGCAGGCTGTAGTATTCTTTACTATAAGATTTTGAGGCATTTCAATGTTGCTATTTTTACTTCGATTCTATTTGCTATTCTGATTACTTTTTTATCTCCACAAATGCTGCGATTTCAAGCAGGTCATTTTGGAACCTCTTATCCGATTGTCTTCGCTGGATATATTTATCTATTTCTCCGTATGGACATCGATGGGAAAAATCAAACTTGGACTGCTATTTTTCTTTTTCTCTTTTCTCTTTGGTTTGGCTTTAACAGCATTTACCTCGTTTTAATTGGAGGTGGATTTACCATTTTGGCGGCTGTCGCATTGTTTATAGCAAATCAAAAATATAGAAACCAGTCCATCAAAATTATTCTTCCAATTTTATTGGCTATTCTTTGTATCTATTTTACCATTTCGTTCACAAGTCCTGAAATGGATCGTGTTCAATGGCAATGGGGATACTTTGCAAACAATGTAAATTTAACTGGGTTGTTTCATCCTGCCGAAAGCCTTCCAGGAAAATACTTGGGATCAACACCACTTCCAATAGAAAAGTACTGTTACCTAGGTATTACCAATATCATTTTCCTATTAATAATTCCTGTTTTAATCATCAGATCAAAGCTTAAAAATTGGTCGTTTCATTCCATAGTCAATGTTCCTGTTCTGTTGAGTTTATCCATCGCTTCGTTTCTTTTTTTAATCTATGCAAGCTCTTTACCTTTTAAGCCGCAGTGGATCTCTGAAATATTGGGTGAGCGTTTGTCCATTCTAACCATGTTCAAAGCTTCAGGAAGATTTGCATGGCCTTTTTATAGTGTCTTGTCTATTTTAAGTGTAATCTGTATTGATCGATTGGCAAAGGATGTGCGATTTAATTCTTACCGACTTTGTTATTTGTTCATCATCATTCCATCTTTAATTTGGATCATAGAAACCCATCACTATTTAAAAAATACGGTAAAATTTAAGGTCTATGAAAACTTCTATGAAAAGGATCGCCTGACTACATTAAACGATGATTTAAAAGATTGGGGAGTTACTAAAGAAAGTTACCAAGCACTGTACTCAATTCCCATCATGGAAAGTTGGAACGATAAAACTCGAATAGAAGCTCCTTGGGCCACTGAGTTTTATTCGACAAGAATCTCAATGGCTTCAGGCATACCAATGATCAATGCACGACTTTCCAGAATAGGTGTAAAAGAATCAAAGAGAGCCATTCAGTTTGGGTCCTCTAAATATATACCCAAAGAAATTTTAGGTCTTATAAATGAAAAGGCCATCTTATTGGTCTATGGCAAAACAGAACAAGTGCTTTCCACAGGAGAGCAGGAATTAATTCATGTTGCTCGAGAAATCCACAGCACCAAAGAATATAGTTTGTATGAGATTAGCCCAAGTCAAATCGATTCACTTACACAATCTGCCCATGCCCAAGCCAACTCCTTTTGTAAGTCATCCAATGGTGGGAATATTCTTTACCAGCAAGGCTTCAATGAGTACAGCAATGAAAGGGTATCGCTTTTCGACCCAGGTTCATTGGTTATTAATGAAGAGAAAACACAATATGGATTTAAGATTGATTCTATGGAGGTCATGGACCAAAACTTGGATCTCTCATTGTACCTTCACATTGACAGCGAAAAGCACAATTTACCCATGATTCAATGTAAGACCTTCATGGGACAATCGCTGGTGGAAGAACAAATGGTAGATGGTGCCGGAAGTAAAGACTCCTACATTGATTGGGATCGAATTTCATTTACACTAGAGAAATCAGAAATTGATTCCATCCAATTATCTTTCTTACATGTGAATCAGAATTTCTACATAGATCAGGTTCTACTGCAAGGTTCTCAAGATTCAACCTGCCATAAGCTAACAAATGGATCGTATTTGTTTAACAATTATCAGATTACTGAAAAGTAATCACGGCCATTTCAATTGTTATCATTAAATGTGATCATTAACGGGATTGACCATTGGATGCAGAGGTGTATGTATTTATTAAGTTGTTGTATCTTAATGAAAAAAAGATGCGATTTCTACTTATCATTCCTCTTTTGATCTTACTAGTATCCTGTGATCAAGAGAAAACAAATTCCTCAATAAATTCCATTGACCTTAACCCTGTTTCGGCGATTGTTGCAGATCATACCTTGACTGCTGATCAAACTCACAACAAGTTTTCTTCAAAGATTAAGCCTGTACTTGAAGTAGAGTCGGGTGCAATCATTGAAGCATTCACTCAGGAAGCAAGTGCCGGACAGATTAAATGTGGAGATGATGTAAGTGTGTTAGATGATTTGGAGTTTGATCCAATACATCCACTAACGGGTCCTGTATACGTTAAAGGTGCTAAACCGGGAGACGTTCTTAAAATTAAATTGCTGAGCATTGAATTGGTAGATTGTGGATGGAATTCCATACTGCCAGGTTTTGGGTTTTTGGCTGATAAATTTACAGAGCCATATCTGAAAACCTATCCCATGAAATCAGGAGATAAACATATTCAGTTTAACGATAAGATCAAGATTCCTCTCAGGCCATTCCCTGGTGTAATGGGAGTAGCTCCTGCTACGGACGAGATGTTGTCTACCATTCCACCGAGGGAGAATGGAGGTAATATGGATGACCCTCACATGATAGAAGGGACTACGATATACTTTCCAGTCTTTGTAGAAGGTGCATTGTTTTCAATTGGAGATGCTCATGCAGTGCAAGGAATGGGAGAAGTTTGTGGTACAGCGATCGAAGCACCAATGCAAATTACCTACAAAATTGAAGTGGTCAAAGGTGGTCGACAATTGCGTGAGCCGGAATATGAATCAGAGGATTACTATGCAGTTACCTCCATTGGAAAGACGATTGATGAGGCGGCAAAAAAGGCAGTTGAATATATGGTAGACTATCTTGTCGCAGAACACAATCTGAACAGAAATGAAGCCTATGCACTTTGCTCTTTAGCAGGTGATTTAAAAATTGCCGAGGTAGTTGATGTACCTAACATGTTGGTGGCGATGCATATGTCAAAAGAAGTATTAGGAATAGACTAAGGCTTGATAAGTAAATTTATATAATTCTATTCCTTTTTCCTAGATGAAAAACGAAACCAAAAAATCATCCCGATTTAAAGCGGCCCTCCATGGCAGGCACCCACACCCACCAAATCGGGAAGGCTATGCTTCTTTTACTGGCTACAAATTGAGGCTAATTCTGTTACTTGTTTATATAATCCCGAAATAAACTTTTCGAGACCAACATTATAATTATTACTTGACAAACTATTTGTATGAATTATAAAAATTTACTTTAAAGAGTACTTATATAAATATAAAAAGGGCAGCCAAAACATTGACTGCCCTTTTTATTTTCTTAAACGAACGATAGTTCATTCAGCTCTCTTTCCTAGTTTTCAGACATTGGTCTTGGAAACTGTACATGTACTTTGTCTCCATCTCTGTCTAAAGGAATTTCATCTAGTCTTCCATATCTTCTAGCATCAATCCATCTGTGACCTTCGCCAAATAATGAATATCTTCTTTGATATAAAATTTCATCAATTAATGCGTCATTGTCGGTAGCTCCATCATAGTCTCCAATACCTGCCGCATTTCTGACTTTATTAATAGCATCTACGGCTGCATCATTATCAGACCCCACATTTGCTTCAGCAAATAAAAGAATCAATTCTTCATTTCTGATGATACTTGCAGGTGATGAATTTGATGCATACATAGTTACCAAATGATCACCGCTTAATCCATCAAGTTCGATCAACTCTTGGAATGTGGCTTTGGTAGCAACTCTTGAATCGCCATCAGTAGCATCCGCCAACCAGCTTGGATGAACCATATAGTTATCAACACCTGGAACGTAGAACAAAGGATTGGCCAAGTCATTACCTGTAGCGCCCCCAAATGAGTAGTATGCTCCCATGTTCATTCCACCATCTAGGTTAAAGAATGAGTTGCTGAGTGCGCTTAATGCACCACCACTATCTCCTTGATAAGTTCTCAATCTTGCCAAGATAGCTCTATTGAATTGAGCCATGGCTGAAACTTCGTCATCAGCAGGAATGGAGCTGAAGCCATCTGCTGATAAAGAAAAAGGCATTGAACCAGATGAAGCTGATAATTGGGAGTAACCTTCTTCAAGGATGGAAGAAATTCCTGAAAGTGATTCAGCATAACTTCCTGTAAAAGGTCCAAGCACAATAGGGTCAGATACATCAAGACGGATACCATTTTCGTATTGTCGAGTTGCTTCAATTAACAATTCGTATCCAATGATAGTATTAGCAAAACCATTGAATGCATTGACTTCTTCAGCTGTCAATGAAGCCACTGTATTTGCAACAGCAGTCTTCAATAAATTTGCATTTCTAACGGACTTGTATCTGCCAAGAAAACTTCTTGTAGTAAGGAATCCTCCATTATCGAGTTCTCCTCCATTTTGTCCTAACAACTCTGATGTATATCTTGGATCCGTTCCTCTTAGGTCAAGGTATTCACGGCCTATTATGCTTACTGTCCAGAAATGGAATTGCATATCGTTTCTGATGGTAGCTTCCAATCCTTGAGCAATCAATTGTATATCTGCAAGAGTAGCTCCAGATTCAAAACTTTCAATGGTTGGAGCATTTGGGTTTAGAATTTCTTCCACTTCACATGCTGAAAAAGAAAACACGCAAAGCAATAGAATTAAATATATATTTTTCATTGTTTTCAATTTTAGAATGTTACGTTAAGGTGGAAATTATATGTTTTCGCATTTGGATATGGCGTAACCTCAACAGAGTTGATTAATACATTGTTACCAAAGTTTGATACTTCAGGATCATAACTATTGTAGTCGAAAATATTGATCAGGTTTCTTCCTGAAAATCCAATTCTAAAGTTCTTTACCAAATCAGTCAATTGACCAAGATTGTAGTACAAACCAATTTCTCTCAATCTCATGTATCCGGCATCTTCGATGTAAACACCAGGATGTACACCCAAAGCAGCCAATCTATAATTTCCATTTGTAAGTTCACCACTTGGGTCAAGCGTTGTGTCATCAAAATCCCAAGTCACAGAACCAAGGTCATAAAGCAGAGTACTTAAGTTGATACCATCACCTCCTTGCTTCCAGTGCCATACCCAATTTAATTCAAGATTTTTGAAGACCATGCTATTAACCCATGATAGGTTAAAGTCTGCTTCCATATCTCCAAATTTCATAAAACCGTCACCATCAGGATCACCATTTTCAACACTTGGATCCACTGTTCCACCAAGTTGTGTTGCACTTTCACCTTCTTGGATTCTACCTTGTCCTAAAAATGCAGCAAATCCGCCGGTATTAAATGCAGGAACATCAAGTCTGGTTACTTCAGATTGGTTTTTCCACCAATTGAAACCAGAAGCCCAAGAGAAATCGTTTGTTCTGATGAATTCTGCCTCAAGTCCAAGTTCTACTCCTCTGTTTTCTAATGCACCTGCATTTACTACCTGGTTTGAGAATCCAGATGAAGTAGGTATTCTTGCTCTTAACAAAAGATCATCAATCGCCTTAATATAATAGGTTGCAGTAACCAAGAATCTGTTGTCAAGGAAACCAAGATCGATTCCTGCCTCTATCTCTGTTTGTGATTCAGGTTTAACATCTGGGTTACCAAGTAGACTACTTGTTTGTAGACCTGCGTTTCCTTGAATGGTTGTTGGATCTAGTGAATTGAAACGGTCTCCAAAACCAGCAAATCTCGCAGATTGACCAAATGCAATTCTAGGCTTCAATTGAGAAATTGGACTAGAACTCATATCAACCAAGTTGTGAATATTCACCGCAAGGTTAAATTTGGGATTCCAGAAAATTTGATTTGGGTCACCATTGTTAGATGATTTATCTCCTCTCAACCCAATTGTAGCAATAAACTTATCATCAAAGTTGATTTCTTCTTGAAGGAATACACCTTTTACTTGCTCTTGCAATCTTGTTTGGCCAACAGAAATATTTTCAGCTTGATCAACATTGGTTTGCGAACCATTCAAACCTGAAGCAATAGCAGTGACCGTATTTCTTTGTGCATCAAGTTGAATAGCACCTACCTGGGTTCTAAAGCTGAGGTTTGAACTTGTCACAAAGTTATGTACCAAACCAGCAGACATATTCGTATTGGTCACATTCGAATTACCTTGAACAGAAACACCTCTCAATGAAGCAGGATCTCTGAAGAAAGAAAGACTTTGTGGGAACAAGCCAGTTCCATTATGTGAATAATTATCAAGACCAAGTTCAACAAACAACTTCAATGACTGATCATCTCTTTGAATCAGATTGTATGATCCATTGACGCTTCCGAAGAATCTGTTAATATTTTCTTGATTAGTAATTGTGTTTACTGTTTCGATCACATTTGATCCTACTCTTGTATTTGCAGGATAGTTACCATTTGCATCAGCAAGCAAATTGTCCCATGGACGGGTAAATGCCATGGCGTATCCAACGGTAGTGTTCGCGTTACTGTTGTTGAACAAACCCCTGTCTGCGACACCATTAACAAAACTTGAAGCGAAATCAAGTGTAAGCCTTTCACCTATTTTCTGACCAAGGTTTGCTCTAAAAGATGCTTTTCGATAACCTGTATTTGGTACCAATCCACCTTGATCTCTAAATGTCCCACTCACATAATATTTTGTTTTTTCACTTCCTCCACTGAAAGAAAGAGCAGAAACGGCTTGAAGTGGATTGTTGTCATATAACATAGCTTCATAGTCATTCACTCCATTCGCTGCATAAATGGCAGCTTCATCTGGACCAAATACTTCTTCGACTTTTGCTTGGTCCCAACCTCTGTCACCTAACAATCTTGTGGGTGCAGACCAACCAAGGGTTTGAGAAAAATTGACTCTGTTTGCTTGGTTGTATCCACCTTTTTTGGTTTTAATCAATACAACACCACCAGCTCCACCTACACCATAGATGGCTGCAGCAGATGCACCTTTCAATACTTCAATAGATTCAATGTCTTCAGGAATCAAATCGGCAATTCTGTTCGAAGCATCATCTTGATTGGTAGCTGTGTTACCTCCACCTGCTGCTGCAGTAACGATATCAGTACCCAATGAAATGGTCGAGTTATCTAGATAAACCCCATCGATGATATACAATGGTTGTTGGTTCAAAGAGATTGAGGTAACACCTCTTAATCTAATTGAAAATCCACCCCCAGGAGCTCCTGAGTTTGCTCGAATATCAGCACCAGTGAATTTACCATACAGCGCACCATCTACTGTATTTTGGGGTGCAATACCTGTAAGTTCTTTTGCGTCGATGGATGCCACAGCATTGGCCAGATTTGACCTCTTGACAGATGTACCCAAACCGGTAATCACAACTTCGTCAAGTTGACTTGCTCCCTCAGACAATACAATGGTACCAACAGCGTCATCTGCAGACATATTCACAGACTGATATCCTATGTATGAATATTCAAGGACACCGCCTTCAGGCACATCGATAGTGTAGGACCCATCTATATCTGTGATGGTTCCTGTTGTGGTTCCTTTGACTAAAACGGATACACCAATAAGTGGCTCTCCATTTGAATCAGTAACTGTACCACTAACAGTATTTTGGGCTTGTATGCCGCCAATTCCAATCATGAGGAATGTAAGGCATAGAAAGCACTTAAGTAGTAGTTCTTTCATTCGTACTTCATTTATGGTTTAATTAAATTTAATTCGATTTGAAAAATCGGAATGGGACGTGCAATGTGCACGCCAAAATGAGAGGCTCATGGGATCAGCAATCTTTCTCATGGTTTGGTTATTTAACCAAATATACTTCAAAGCACTCAAATTGGTTTACTAAGTATTCTTAAAAAATGGTCCCAAAAGATTGAAAAATTCTAATAATTGGTCAAAAATGGACTCAAAACACTACTTTCCTTGACTTTTTTCAGAAATGTACTCTCTGACAATCCGATCCATGGCTTGTAATGGAATGGCCCCGTTCTGTAATATCAGGTCATGAAATTCTTTGATTTCGAAATTTTCTCCTAGACTTTCTTCTGCTAGTTTTCTTAATTCCCTGATTTTTAATTCACCAATTTTATATGAAACAGCTTGTCCAGGCCAACCGATATAACGGTCTACTTCGGTGGTTACTTCATGTAATGATAAGGAAGTATTTTTTTTCATAAAATCAATGGCTTCCTCTCTGGTCCAATCAAAATAATGCATTCCTGGGTCTACAACCAATCTGCAAGCTCGCCACATTTCATATGTTAGTCTTCCAAAATCTTCGTAAGCAGTTGTATAAATTCCTGCTTCTTTACCAAGATATTCACAGTACAATGCCCAACCTTCTCCAAAAGCACTAAGGTATGCACGTGTTCGAAATTTGGGAACATCTTCCATCTCTTGTGCCAAAGAAATTTGCATATGGTGACCAGGCACAGCTTCATGCAAAGTCAATGAAGGCAAAACATACAGTGGTCGACTTTCAAGATTGTAGGTGTTGACCCAATATTGACCTGCACGTCCATCTTTAAAAGATCCCCCAGAGTAACGGCCAGTTGTATACGTTGGTGCTATAGCAGCAGGAACAGCCTTTACTGTAAAAGGCAATCTTGGAATCTTCCCAAAATACTTTGGTAAAATTTCTTCCGCTTTTTTAGAATACCAAGCGGCATGATTTAGTAATTCTCCAGGCGTCTCAGCATAAAACTGAGAATCGGTTCGAAGAAACTCAAGGAAATCAGCAAAGCTACCTTCAAATTTGAGATCAGATATAATAGCTTCCATTTCAGATCTAATTCTTTCCACCTCTGCCTGACCTATATCAAAAATTTCTTTAGGACTCATATCCAAAGTACTAAAGAACTTCACCCTTTGCTCATAATATTCCTTGCCATTGGAGATGTTAGAAATCCCAACTTCATCTAAAGCATGTACATGATATTCCTCTTCCAAAAAATCTTCAAATTTTTGAAGAGAAGGCAAGACAGTTGATTCTATTAGTTCTCTTCCTTTCTCTTGATAATCTTTATTGGTTTTGAATGGTTGATAAAAGTGACTGTCTTCAATTTCAACATTAATTTGTTGATCTAAAATGGCAAGGCAATTTTCAACAATGACTTTTGGATGAATCTTGTTTTGTTCAATGCCGCGTTTCATTAATTCGATCTTTCGATCAATGAATGACGGCACTCGATTGAGTTTTTCTAAGTAATTATCTGCATCTTCTTTGTTGGAAATGTTTTTTGATTGAGTTTCATATACCATCTCCGTTAAAAAGCCACCTTCAGCATTTAGGGGGAAAAGATGACTTTCAAAATCTAGATTAAATTGCTCATCCTTAAGAAAGTAATCAATCATTTCGAGATTGATCAATTGATCTTCGTTTAAAATGGATCTGTCAATCCCATCACTTACTTGCAAGAGATTTTGCACAGCGGATTTCCGATTATAAATCAATGAATCTGAAAAGTCCTCCCAATTTGTTTTTCTGAATTCTGAATTTGAATCGAGATAGGCATGGTAATCAATGATCAATGCATTCAAGTCTACCACATCTTCGGGAGTCTTGGCTTTCTCTGTTTTTTGAACATGGCATGCATTTATTGTCAAAAAGCACAACAAGAATAGATATTGGACTACCTTAGACATCAACCAAGATTTAATTTTTTCACCACTTTTTCTAATCTGCTTTCTTCTGCCATGAATGCCATCAAATGACTTTCCATGGAAGCATCTAAATTTGAAGTCAATAAGGATTGATCATTTTTATCCACAGCCAATAGAAAGTCAGAGACCAATCCAAAATCGCCACCACCATGGCCGCTATCTCTTTCGGCGTATTCTTTGGTGATCCAATGTTCAACCTCTTTGGTGCTGAAATCAGAAATATATAGATCTTCTTCATCCCCTACAATACACCCCATTGATCCCATGATGCGTGTTCTTCTGCCCCAATAATCTGTAAATGCTTCCATACTAAAATTGGCAGTAATGTCATCATCAAACTCCATTGAGACTATTTGGTGATCAGCAACATCATTATCACATTGGTACACACAACGACCATATGGGCCTGTCTTCAGACGATCCAAAATGGCCTCTCCTTGTTTTTCTTTTTCTTCTGGCAAATCAAGCACATGTAACCAAATTCTTTCACGATGGTATATGCGAAGGGCAGAATATGGACAAGTACTCTCAACGGCACATCCATCGGTGCATCTTTTGGTACTACCTTCAGGTGCATTTTCTTTCTTGAACCAGGAAAGTGATCCGAAGGAGGAGACATAATTGCAGGGTTTATTAATCCACCAACGTAGCATGTCCATATCATGACATGATTTAGCAAGTATGATTGGATTGGTTTCATCTTTTCTTCTCCAATTGCCTCTTACAAATGAATGAGCCATATGCACATATTGTATCGGTTCGAAGTGCTGAACACTGACCAATTGCCCCAGGCGGTTACTTTCTAAAATTTCTTTTATTTTTCTATAGTACGGTGCATACCTTAGTACGTGACAAACAGCAACAATCGCATTTTTCTGTTTTTGAAGTTGCAAAATGTCATTGCACTCTTTCCATGTTTGGGCGATGGGTTTTTCAAGCAAAAGTTGGTAGCCTTTTTCAAGGGCTGCCATTGCTGGTCCATAATGCAAATCATCTGGTGTTGTAATGATGCATATATCAGCCATCTTTGGTTTGTCAAAAAATTCCTCCCAAGTGGTAAATTGATTTTTTATAGAAATATTATGTTTTTCAGAGTAACGTTTTCGCCGTATTTCAATGGGTTCTGCAACACCTACGATATCTAGTTCGTCTGGAAATTTTAAGGCATAATTTCCGTATGTATTTCCTCTTGCACCTGCGCCGCAAGTGATGGCAGTTAACTTTCTTGATGTCTTTTCATTTTGAAATGAGGAATTTGGAAGATAGTTTTTTGAAAATGTAAATTCTTCAACCTGACCTAAACCCAAACCAAGTAGGCCTAACGACTTCAATGATTCCCTTCTATTTATTTTTCCTTTCATAATATGTCAATGTTTTCAAAAAGGTACAAACTTTATCAATATCTGAGCTTTCAGAGCGTTCATTTTTTCATCTTTGCGCACTTAATTGAAAGAAGAAGAAAAAATATCATTTTGGAGACTGTTTGTTGATGCTGTCAAAGGCAAAGAACAGGACTACACAGGTGGAAGCATAAAGAAAGCATTGATCCTATTATCCATTCCAATGATTTTGGAAATGTTGATGGAAGCATTGTTTGCATTGGTTGATGCCTTTTATGTAGCGCAGATTAGTAACAATGCCTTGGCTACCATCGGGCTTACTGAATCTATCTTGATGCTCTTAGAATCCATTGCTATTGGAATAGCCATGGGCGCAACGGCATTAATAGCGAGAAGAATTGGCGAGAAAGATGATAAAAAAGCAACCGAGTCAGCTATGCAGGCTTTGTTATTGGCTGTATGCGTTTCAGTAGTAACAGGAATTTTGGCATTTCATTACGCCCCTGACATTTTACGGCTGATGGGAGGAGAAGAAGAGCTTGTTCAGGAAGGTCAAAAATATGCCAGGATCATCCTTTCTCTCAATATTATTTTAATGTTGCTATTTGTCTTCAATGGAATTTTCAGGGCGGCGGGAAATCCTGCCATTGCCATGAGGACACTGTGGCTTTCAAATGGCCTTAATATAATTTTGGATCCAATATTTATTTTTGGCTTGGGTCCTATTACAGGAATGGGATTGACAGGAGCGGCAGTTGCTACTTGCATTGGAAGAGGCGCTGGCGTATGCTATCAGATTTATATGATGCGATCTGAAAGCTCGAGAATTGACTTGATTCCTTCTTACTTAAAACCAAATTGGGAAATACTAAAAAGATTGATCAGGGTTTCTGCTGGCGGAGCTGGTCAGTTTCTGATTTCGACGGCAAGTTGGATTTTTCTGGTCAGAATTTTAGCAAGCTTTGGTACTGATGTGGTAGCAGGCTATTCACTTGCGTTCAGGATCATTGTGTTTACAATCTTGCCTTCCTGGGGATTAGCGAATGCAACAGCAACATTGGTTGGACAGAATCTTGGTGCGGGTCATCCAGATAGAGCTGAGCAGACAGTTTGGATAGCTGGCAGATATAATTTTTATTTTCTGGTTTGTATATCAATTATATTCTTCTTGATGGCGGATGTTTTTGTAGCTCTATTTACAGATGAAGTGATTGTTCAGCAAGAAGCAAGTTTGTGTTTGCGAGTGATTTTTCTCGGCTATGTATTTTTTGCCTATCAGATGATAGTCATGCAATCATTCAATGGTGCCGGTGATACGTATACGTCGTCATTGTTGAGTTATTATTTTCTTTGGTTGGTCCAAATACCTCTGGCATATGAATTGGCCATCACATATGATTGGGGTCCATTGGGTGTATACACATCCATATGCGTTGCTGGTTTGTTAATGACTTTGACAGCCATTTATCTATTCCGCAAAGGGAAATGGAAAGAAGTCAAAGTTTAGAATTTCGAGTGAGAAATTTCGAGGTGATGGTATTCGAATGATAATGTGATTGCTGAAAGATCTACCAAGTTCCCATTCAAAACGCCAGTTAAAATTACATTTTAATAATTTGCTTGATTTGATTTTCAAACTTCAGGTAGTACATTCCTGCTGGCCAGGTATCAATCAAAAAATATGCTTCATTGGTATTAAAATTACTTTCCATCATGGTCTGTCCCAATTGGTCAATGATCTCTATTTTCCCCAAATTTGATTCAGATCGAATATACAATTCACCAGAACTTGGATTAGGAAAAACATCAAAATCATTGACAATTAAATTGTTGTTACTAGTTGTTACATCCATATCAAAGAATTGATTCACACCACAATTTGGAAGAAAATTTGCTCCCGGTAATGACATTCTATCAGGAATAAAAAATCCATAGTTTGGA